>CAZBWD010000022.1:8735-15785 GCA_964495585.1 uncultured Thermotogae bacterium | reverse complement strand
GGCCGGGACCGGCCCGGCGGCCTGGGCTGACGTGAAGAACAGGGTTATGGCCAGGACGGAGATTATTACGGCGCATCCGGACTTTTTCATCGCATCAACTCCTTCATCTCACTTTCATTTTTTTTCGCGCGCGACGCGAGTCCCAGGGCCGCGGCCATCGCCATCAGCCCGGCCGCACTGGCCCAGAGCCCGATCTGAAAGGCGCGCGGCCGGTAGCTCATCACGATTTCATGGCTGCCGGGACCCAGTTCCACCCCGCGGAGCAGGCCGCGGGAGGCCGTGATCTTTTTTTCGCTCCCGTCCGCCGTGGCCCGCCAGCCGGGGAAATAAGTGTCGGCAAGCATGAGAGCGCCGGGACCGTGAGCCTCCATCTCCACCCGGTCCCAAAGATATGACTTCACCGCCACCGGCCGGGCCGGGTCGCGGCCGGCACGGCGCACGGCTAGAATGACCCGAAGGTGAAAGGAGTACGATGGGATTGTTTGATGAGATCCGGGACGCCTGCGGGTGGGTCTCGCAGCGGGCGTCCGCGGTGCACGTGGTGCTCGACCGGCTCGATCAGTACGCGGCCTGCCTGCCGCTTGGCCGGATCGCCTCGCCCACCCTGGACCCGGAGGCCCACCACCTCGGACACGGGGAGGAGACGGCGTCGTTCTTTCTGGTCCTCGACACGGTAAACTTCGGCTCGGGATACTTCCCCCACCTCCACAAGCTCCCGGACCGCTCCGGCTACTTCACGATCGCCTCGCACCTCGCCGACTACTACCGTCGTCACGGCCTGCTGTCCGCCGAGGAGCTCACCGGGCTCTCCGCCGCCGACTGCACGGCGTTGTTCGGACAGGTCGCGGGGCATCCCGTCATCGGTGAGCTGATGGCGCTGTTCGCACGGGCGCTCAACGACCTCGGGGGGCTTCTCCTCGACCGGTTCCACGGCCGCCCGGTCGAGCTGATCGAGGCGGCGGGCAGTCACGCACAGCGGCTCGTGGAGATCCTCCGCGAGATGCCGTTCTTCGAGGACATCGAATCGTACGGCGGTCGAGTCATCCCATTCTTCAAGCGGGCCCAACTCCTGGTGGCGGACCTGGCCCTCGCCTTCGACGGGAAGGGGCTGGGGGCGTTTCGCGACCTTGACCTGCTCACGATCTTCGCTGACAACCTCGTGCCCCACGTCCTGCGCGTCGATGGGCTCCTGCGCTACGAGCCGGCGCTCGGCGATCGGATCGCCCGCGAGGAACTGATCGGGGCCGGTTCACCAGAGGAGGTCGAGATCCGCGCCTGCGCGCTTCATGCGGTCCACCTCCTCGCGCAGCGGCTGCAGGCATCCCACAAGGCGGCCACCGAGCAACAGCTCGACTACCTCCTGTGGAACCGCGGCCAGTCACCCCGGTACAAGGCGATCCGCCGCCACCGGACCCGGACGGTCTTCTACTGAGGGATGTTCGATCCAGTGAGGTGGGGGACCGCGGCCTTGCGCCGGCACACGCCCGGGTAGCCCACGATGGTCCCGCCTTGACAGCCGGCCTTTGTGCGGCTATCGTTCAGCACCAGATTGTTAGAAGACTGAAAGTCAGTAAGCAAAACAACGACGATGGAACCAGAGCGGTTGGAGGAGAGGACCATCGGCCAGTTGCTGAGCCAAATCTTCCGGCTCGGTGAAGACCGCATGCGGGTGAAGATGGGTCGGATCGGGCTCCATCGGGCCCAGGGATTCGCCATGCATCACCTGCTGCACCACGACGGGATTACGCAGACGCAGTTGGCAAAGGCGGTGCACATCACGCCGGCGACGGCGACGAGCATGTTGCGGCGGATGGAGCGGGATGGGTGGATCGAGCGGCGGGACGACCCCGATGATCAGCGCGTCTCGCGGGTGTTTGTGACGCGCAAGGCGGAGGCCCTTCACGAGGAGGCGATGGCGTCGCTACGCGCGGTGGAGGTCGAACTGGAGGGTTCCCTGTCCGGAGAGGAGCGGCTCGAGCTCAAGCGGTTGCTCCTCAAGATTCACGCCCGGCTCGTCGCCCAGCTGCCTCCCAGGCGGCAGCGACGGTTCGGCTGGGGCGCCGAGCCGCCGGACGAGGAGAACACGAGCTGAAGGGGCGCCGTTGCGGCAGGCAGGGCGCTGGGGACAGCGGATGGGGATCGGTCTACGCTGCAGCGGGCCGGCCTGTGGAAGCCGAAGGACAGGAGATCAGGGAGGCTGAGCCGTGCGGCCGAACGGTGAGTTGACCCAGGACACGAACCGTATCAGCGGGGACCGGCGCTGGTTCGCGCTCGGCGCGGTGCTCGTCACCATGTTCTTCTCCTCCCTGGATCAGACCGTGGTGTCCACGGCGCTGCCCGTCATCATCGGTGACCTCAAGGGGTTCTCGATCTACGCCTGGGTGTTCACCGCGTACATGATCGCCTCGACCATCATGGTGCCGATCTACGGCAAGCTGTCCGACGTGTACGGCCGCAAGCCGTTCTACGTCGTCGGCCTGGGGTTATTCATGGTCGGGTCCGCCCTGTCCGGGCAGGCGCACACGATGATGCAGCTCGTCATCTTCCGGGCCTTCCAGGGGATCGGCGGTGGGGCGATGCTCAGCATGCCGCGGGCGACGATCGGCGACATCTTCAACCCGCGCGAGCGGGGCCGCTGGATGGGGATCATCGCGATGACCTTCGGACTGGCGAGCATCATCGGCCCGTTCCTCGGCGGATGGATCACCGACCACTGGGGATGGCGCTGGATCTTCTACATCAACCTGCCGGTCGCGGCGGTCGCCCTGGCGGCGATCCTCTACGCCCTGCCCCGGGTCCGCGTCGCTAAGCGGGTGCACGTGGACTGGGCAGGGAGCCTGGTGCTGGTCGCCGGGTTGATCCCGCTCCTGCTCGGGTTCACCTGGGCGGGAAGCCGCTATGCGTGGGGCAGTCCGGAGATCATCGGGCTGTTCGCGTTCTCGGTCGTCATGCTCGGGCTGTTCGGCTGGGCGGAGCGGCGGGCGCCCGAGCCGGTCATTCCGATCGAGTTCTTCCGGGTCCGCGTTTTTGCGACGGCGAACCTCGTCGGGTTCCTGCTGACCATCGGCATGTTCGGGACGCTGATGTTCCTGCCGATCTACATCCAGGGCGTGCTCGGGATGACGGCCCAGAACTCCGGGGCCGTGTTGACTCCGATGATGCTGAGCGTCATCGCGGGGTCGCTCCTCGCCGGACAGGTGATGACCCGCACCGGCCGGTACAAGCTCCTCACGATCCTGGCGTCGGCCGTGATGGCCGTTGGCATGTTCCTCATGACCCGGCTCGGCGCCGATTCGACTTGGGGCATGGTGGTCCGCGACATGCTGGTGACCGGGGTGGGGATCGGCGGGCTGATGCCGACCCTGAACGTAGCAGTGCAGAACGCGTTCCCCTACGAGGTGATGGGGGTGGTCAACGCGTCCCAGCAGTTCGTGCGCTCGTTGGGCGGTGCGATCGCCGCTCCGATCCTCGGCACGGTGCTCGCGAAGACCTTTGCCAGCCAGCTGCAGCCGAACCTTCCCGCGGCGTTGAAACACGCGATCTCCGGGCTTTCCGCCGCGCAGCAGAAGCTGTTCCTCGATCCCCAGACCTTGATCAATTCCCAAACGCAAGCCGCGATCAGGTCCCAGTTCTCGGCGTTCGGCGCGCAGGCGGAGACCCTCTACCAGGGGTTCATCGCGGTGGTGCATCAGGCGCTCGCCTCCGGCATCGGCGAACTCTTCCTCATCGCGCTGGGCGTGGCCCTGGCCGCGGTCGCCGTGACCTTCTTCCTTCCTGAGATCTCGCTGAAGCGCGACGAGTTCTACGAGATCGCCAAGACCGAGCCCGGCGGCGGGGAGCCGTCGGCTGCGGTTGTAGCGGCGAGGGCCGAAGGGGGGTTGGGAGGTACCGGCCGAGCGGAGGAGCAGGCCCCCGAGCCGTCCGCGGCGGGTGCCAGCGGCGGCGGGTCACGCGGCGTGGGAGGGGAGCATCGCCCCCCGCGGCCGCCATCGGGGAAGAGACCGTGGGTCCTGGCGGGTGTGGCGCTCGCGCTCGTTCTTTCCCTCCTCGGCCTCGAGGTGCATGGACTCCTCGTCAGAAATCGAATGGTGCAAGATCTCGCGTCCCTGCAGGCGGAGGCCCAGGCCCTCGCCGAAAAACAAGACGAGGGTCTCGGTGCGCTTCGGTCGGGTCTCCAACAGATCGAAGCGGCGGCAGCCGCGGCAGCCTCGACACAGAGCGGAAAAACCGCAGGCGCGGAGACTGTGCCGGCGATCAACCCATTGACAAGCTCTGTGGTCGGCGACGGCAGGGTCATCCCGGACCACGGAACCTACCGCGAAGGGACGACGGTCTCCCTTCAAGCGATACCGGCGCCGGGCTGGCACTTCGTCGGCTGGGGCGGGGACGCGACGGGGACAACGCAATCCGCGTCGATCACGATGACCGGCGACAAGCACGTGGAGGCGAACTTCGCGCCGGACACCGAGTCGATTTGCGCCCAGGCCGGCCCGGGCGGCTCGATCACCCCGAGCGGCACGGTCAGCCTGCCCTACGGTGAGGACGCGGCGTTCCACATTGCGCCGGCGCTGCACCATCACGTTGCGGATGTCGCCGTGGACGGGCGATCGATCGGGCCAATGACGGCCTACACCTTCGAGAACGTGACGGCCGATCACACGATCAGCGCGGCGTTCGCCGTGGACGAAGAGACGCTCAAGACCTCGGTGGTGGGAAGTGGGACGGTGAGCCCCGACCACGGCACGTACGACTACGGGACGGTGGTGGGCCTCGAGGCGACGCCGGATCCCGGCTGGCACTTCGTCGGCTGGAGCGGGGACACCGCAGGGGCAGCACGCCCGTTGTCGATCACGATGACCGGCTCCAAGCAGGTACGGGCGACCTTCGCCATCGATACCGAGACGATCACCGCGAGCGCCGGGCCGGGTGGGTCGATTTTCCCGAGCGGGGCCGTCGGTGTAACCTACGGTGCGGATCAGGCGTTTACGGTCACCCCGGCGCCTCGCCACCACACCGTGGACGTCCTCGTCGACGGCCGGTCCGTCGGGGCAGTGACGACCTACACCTTTGGGGATGTGACAGGAGATCACACGATCGACGCGATCTTCGCCCAAAGCGGCACGGAGACGATCGCCGCGAGCGCTGCAGCGCACGGCTCGATCAGCCCGAGCGGCGAGGTGGCGGTGGCTGTCGGTTCGGGGCAGGCGTTCTCCATCACGCCGGACGCCGGTTACCATGTGGCGGATGTCCTGGTCGATGGGAGTGCCGTCGGTCCGGTCACCACCTACACGTTTCAGGACGTGACGGCTGATCACACGATCGAGGCGGTGTTCGGATCCGGGGACATGGTTGCGATCACGGCGAGCGCCGGGCCGGGCGGATCGATCACCCCCGGCGTGGCGTGGCTCGTGGGCTCCGGCGGGACCGTCTCGTTCACGGCCGCTCCAGACAAGGGCTACCACGTAGCGGATATCCTCGTCGACGGTCGCTCCGTCGGGGCAGTGACGACCTACACCTTCCGAAACGTCACGGCGGATCACACGATCACCGCTCGCTTCGCGAAGGACACCGCCGGATAGGCCGCGGCATCTCAAGCGGGCATCCCGCGGCCCGGTGGTTTCCATCTCCCCCTTGACGTACGGTGGCAGCGGTTGGGCCCTTTGCGCTGTTTCAAGGACGCTCTAGCCCCGGGCAAGGAGGAACAGCAAGAGGGCCTTGTGTGCGCTGGGAATCGTGCTCCGCACGCCGCATTGGCACAGGGACCTCTCACTTCTGGGCGCCGCGGCAGCACCCCAACTGCCTGAGCTGTCGGGTCAGTGCAACCCCTGTTCGGATGCGCTGACGACGCTGTTGATCGCCCGTTGCGCCATCCATCCCTTGGCCACCTGTTTGGCGAGGGCGAGCCGGTCGTAGGCCGTCACGATCCGCATGACCTTGTCCTCGGCGAACTGGTAAGTGCAGACCATCGGCAACTCCCACCGGCGGCCCTGGATCACGCCGCGAATCGTGTGTTCAAACGCGGCCTTGTTTCCCATCGTGACGATTCCGACCCCTGCGTCCTCCACCGACAGCTCGGAGTTCGTGTCGAACATCCAGCGCAGGTAGCGACGGACCTCCGCGGTGCCCTTGAACGTTCCGTTCGGGGTGACCTGGACCACGTCGGGCGCAAGGAAGGAGAGCGCCTTGTCCGCGTCCTTCTCCTCCAGGGCCTTCACGAAGCCTCGCATCACGTTTGCCAACCTGTCATCGCCCATTGTTCCAACCTCCTCTCTTCGGTTGTCAGAGCCCTACCGCGCCCTGCTGTGACGCAGGGGAGCCCTGTTAGAAAAGAGGCTAGCACGAACGGCAAGCGGTGCACAATCGGCGCGGGTGTCGAAGTCAACCGACTTGGCAGCCTCGGTCGCTAATCGAGGTCGAGTCGCGTACCGGCACACACCGGGATGAACCGATCGCCGAACGCCTCCCGGAAGAGCGGGATCGCCTTCTCACCGGTGCAGTGGCAGGGTGCGACCCTACGGATGCCGAGCCGCTGCAGTTCGGTGATGATCGCGCGTACCTGGTCAGTCTCGTGGTGGAGGAGGTGGAATCCTCCGAGCAGAAGCTCGGGTGGTGTTCCGGCGAGCCGGGCCGATCGACCGAATCCCTGGTGCGATCTCGAGCGGAAGGGTCACCGCGCGCCGGATGACTCCCAGACGGTGCATGGACGCGAACCGGCGGGCGAACGCCTTGGGAACGCAGAGCGACAGGCCGTCGTGGAGGACGGCGGAGAGCCCGCCGGTGTGGTCGCAGTGCTCATGGGAGAGGGCGAGGGCTTGGATCCCACGAGGGTCGACCCCGAGCGCCTCGGCGTTGTGCGACAACACGAGCCGGTCCGCTCCGCAATCAAAGAGGACGGTCGACTCGGCGGTGCGGATAAGAGCGGAAAAGCCCCATCCGGACAGCAGTCTCTCTTGTGCGTGGTTGTCGTAGAGGATCGTGACCTGTGCCATGTCGATACTCCCGACGACCAGCATATCCGATTCCGCCTCCTGTTGTGCTTGAAGAAGGCGA
>CAZBWD010000022.1:0-8635 GCA_964495585.1 uncultured Thermotogae bacterium | reverse complement strand
GGGCATTCCTCATCGGGCTCGCGAGTCTCATCTGCGCGGCAGGCGAAGGGTGATCGGTCTTGTCGGGGTCGGCATACCCCTTCTGGGGGTTCTGGATGGGAGGCGATCGGGCCGCCCGGGCTGATATCCCCAGGGAACGACGTCGTCCTGATCAAGGTGAACGCGCAGTGGGACGAGCGCGGGGGCACAAACACCGACCTCGTGAAGGCGCTCATCCAGGCAATTCTCGATCGACCCAGGCAAGAGGGAATAGGTCGTCGAGTCCCTGGTCCATCGCTTTGGTGGACCACCCGCTTGGTTGACTCTTCCTTGCAGCATGGCGATAAGACGAGACGTTAGATGCAGTGTTCCGTATACGGAGGGAAACGTGTCCAGACAAAACGAAACGCTTTCCCTGCTCGATCGCCTCAGGATCATCCGTCATCGCTGCCCGCGTTGCGGCACGAGGCTCGCGCGTCGGATCGCCACCGATCAGAGCTACACCCGCTCCCGTCCGGCGAGGATTCCCTCGCGGCGCGTGACCGGGAGCTTGGTGCGGATGGAGTTTCGATCAAGCTATGATCCGCAGGTGCGTGTCACCCCGGTCTACCTCATCTGCCCGGGATGCGGATTCCGCGTGCGGGCCAAGAGCCTCGTCGAGCCGGTCGACTGAGCGGGTGCCAGCGCCCACGCGATATGGCAGTGCAGTAGGTTTTCTAGACGATGAATGTCTCCGCTTCGACCGCGTCGGGCGCCAGGTACTCGACCGCGACCCGTGAGATGCGCAGAAGCGTGTAGTTCGGGTCGTCCGGCGAGTCCCAGTGTTCGCCGAAGAAGTCCATCTGCGCGGCGATGCGGGCTTTGGTCGCTCGGTCCTCCACAGGTTCTGCAACCCCGGCGACGCGCACATATCCCGTGTGTGGCCCCTCGGTCAATGGGAGACAGAACTCCACGTTCGGGTTCTTCCGAATCTGGGCGGCCTTTGCGCTGTTCGTGCCGGTCGCGATCCATAATTTCTCCTCGACGTTGACCAGGGTGACCGGGCGCACGCGGGGCTGGGTGCCTTCCGCCGTTGCCAGATACACATACTGGACCTTTTGAAACGCCTGCCATACCTCCTTCTTGATCAATCGGGGGCTGTGGGCGCTTGGCGTCGCGATGGGGGCCGTTGCCGCCGCGTGTCTGCTCGTTGTCGGTGTGGGTCTGTGGCTCCTTGCGAGCCGGAGTCCGCAAGCGGTCTTTGCATCGCCCCTACCTGCGGGCGGTTGTCTCCTCGGTGGGGCCTTGCTCGGCAGCGTGTTCGTGCGCCTCCTGAAGGCTTACCGGTCTCGTGAGCGGCAGCCGATGAGGCAGGTTAAGAACGCGGTCGTGATCGACGGCATTCGGTGTCTCTTGCGGACACCGAAAGAGGAGACACTGAGCAGCGTCTCGTTGGTCAAGGTGGGGGTCCGAATCGCGTGGTGGGACGGGAGCCGAGGACTGATGCGGGATGTTGTCCTCGCTTGGCCCGGTGGGAGGCGGGTCGTGTTCAAGACACCGAGCCGGCGGGTAGCCCGTGAAGTGGCGATGGCCCTGCACGCCGAGCTCCTCCGCCCGCTGCACGGGGCCCATGGGGACGGCCTTTTGGCCGGAGTTGAAAGGTGACGTTCGGCCGCGGATTTTCCGTGCCATCGGTTAGATCCGCGCGCTGGGTGAACGTCTCGTACCGAATCCCGAACGGTGGAGATACAATGCGGTGCTTCGCCTGGGACCGGATCTTCCTGCAGGAGCGGTTGCCCCCCGGAGCTGGGGTGACGGCATGGCGTGTCGGCGGTGTGGTGATTGCTGTGATCCTGTCGTCCTGCGGGCGACAAAGGGGCAGATCCGCGCGGATCGTCACTACGCGAGCGACGAATTCATCCTACAGTACTGGCACCGGGTCTCCAAGGAAGAGGCATTCCGACGACGACCGATCCTCCGGCGCTACCACTTTCCGGGCCGATTCTATTACGACTGTGTCTGGTTCGACCACACGACCCGCCTGTGCAGGGCGCACTCGTTTCGGCCTCCCATCTGCCGGGCGTTTCCCGAGAACCTCCGTTGCGCGGGTCGGCCGCTCTGCCTGCGCTCCTATCCACGGTGCGGCTTCAATGAGGCCTCCCTGCCTGGGCGGGTCCTGGTAGGGGGCTGAGGGCGAGGGGCCGATTCTTCTTTGCCCTCGGCGCGCCGGGAAGCCTCCCGAACGGCGGATGGTCCCGTCCTGGGCACCGGCGCGTCGCAGGGCCTTCTCGAAGGGAAGTTGCACAGGCTCTTCACCGGTCCATCACATCGTTGCCGCCGGTTCTCCATACGCGCCCCCTATCCTGACATCCGCCTTGGATGGGAACGTCGGTCGTCCGTTCACCAGTGGCATGGGAGGAACATGGCAAGACGAAGTGCAAGCAAGATGCGACGGGTGCTCCCTGTGCTGGGCTTGGTCGCGCTGAGCGCAGCGGGACTGCTTGCCCTTTCCGGGTGTGGAAGCAAAACCGCAACTAGCGCGCAGAACCAGGCAAGCGCTTCAACCCAGGGGGCGCCTCCGGGCGGATCGACGGAACAGACCCCGCCGGGGAACGGCACACAGACAGGATCAGAAGTAGCTGCACCGACTTCGGTGACCGCGCTCTCGTAACACGCCCGCCGCTGGACAGACCCCGTCAGCGACGGCGCCCCAGAGCGGCTCCGTAGAGGTTGCGGCTCGCGCGACAACGCGTCCGCAGGGGTCGAACCCGGCCACCGACGCCTCCAACCAGGCGGTGCAGGAAGCACAGGCGCAGCTCGATCAGCAGCTCACCCTGACCTCGAACCAGCAAGTCCGGGTTCGCAGCATCCTCTACGACTACTTCCTGCAGATGGGCGAGCGGAGGCGACCCAGCGGCTGGTGTTCACAGGGCAGGGCAATCCGCAGAGCCGGGGGACATCTCCCTCACCGTCGGGAGGCGCGCGGGCCACGCAGTTCGCCGCCCTGCACCAACAGCAGGAAGCCCAGCAGCAGGGGCTGGCGAGTCAGCTCAGCTCCGTGCTCACCGCGAAGCAGATCAACGTTGTAGACCAGGTCCTGGAGGAGATGCGTCAGAGGATGTTCGCGGGACGGCCCGGCGGGGCGATGGGCGGGCCATCGGGTTCTTCACCGCAGACCGGCAGCACATCGCAGTAGAGTAAAGGAGGGTGAGAATGAGCGTTCGGGGCAAGCGACAGGTGATCGCGGCGATCGTGTTAACACTGATCGAGGTCGCGGCCGCCTTGGCGGCATCCCGTTCCGCTGCTCAAGCTCGAGTCGGCGGACCGGACGGCGAGGAATAGGGGGGCCAGTCGCTGCCCGCGCACCTGTCTGGGGACGCTGTGATGGCGGCGAACCGGAGACTTCCTGGACAACGGGTAGGCCGGCACAGGAGACGGAAGGCGACTCAGGGCAGGCCGACGAGGACGTCGGTTCCCTCGACTCTGACTGGGTAGGCCTGGGGATCCTTGACCTTGAGGCGCAGGAAAGTGATCTTCGGTCCGCTGACGGCCTTTCCGGTCTTCAGGTCGAACCGCGACCCGTGTCGAGGGCAGGTGACGATCCCGTTGTCGATGGTCCCTCCGGCCAGCGAGGCGCCCCGGTGTGGGCAGTGGTCAGCGATGGCGTAGTAGCTTCCCTCGACGTTTGCCAGAAGCACGCGTTTCCCGCCGACGCTGACCGAGGTCATCCCGCCGGGGAGAAGCCGCGACGTCTCGAACGCCTTGACGTAGTCCATGAGATCTCCTTTCAAGCCACGCGAAGTGCACTGCGCCCTCCCTGCGGGACGCTCTAGAGCCCTGTCGGTCCTACGGCGGCCCCAGTATACGTCGATCGCCCGCATCCCGAGAAGAGGAAGGGATCCCGGGGCACGCGACCGTCGAGGGAAGCTCAGGGCCCAGGGCGCGCGGGTCTCGACGTGCGGTCCAGTGCGGATGCGTCTATAATGAGATCATGGCGCTTTCCGAATCGGATGAGATTCGCCCCGTTCATCGCCAGGTCTGGAGCGGGCTCGCAAGTGAGGACGCGCGGGCGGAGGTCGGCGTGTTGGGTATCCCATTCGATGGTGCCGCGAGCTTCCGCCGGGGAGCGGCGTTCGCTCCGCAGCGGATCCGCGAGCTGACCCCGCATTTGGTCCCGGTCACCGAGGAAGGCAAACGGCTCACGGGGTTGCGGTTGCGGGACTACGGGGATGTCATCATCGACCTCGATTGGGAGCGCCACTTCGCTCAGGTCAAGGCGCGCGCGCAAGAGGTGCTGCGTCATGAGTTCTCGATCTTCCTCGGTGGGGACCACTCGGTGACGATCCCGCTCGTTGCGGCGTTCGCCGCCACCGTTGGCGAGGATTTCGGCGTCATTCACCTCGATTCACACCCCGACCTCGCTGCGACCTTCGAAGGCCATCGCTGGTCGCACGCCTGCGCCGCGCGGCGGATCCTCGAGCTGCCGCACATGGATCCCCGCCGGCTCGCGCTCGTCGGTGTGCGCGCGTTCCTCGATGAGGAATTGATCTTCCTTGCCAGCCATCCTGAGATCATGGTGCACACGGCGCGCGAGCTTCACCGCCGCAGGGTGGAGAAGGTGGCGGGCGCGGTTGCGGCGCGGCTGCACGACGTCTCCGCGGTCTACGTGACCGTGGACATCGATGTCCTCGACCCGGCGTTCGCGCCGGGGACCGGGACGCCCGAGGCGGGTGGTCTCTCGACGCGCGACCTGCTCGAGCTTCTGCGTGTGTTGTTCGCCGAGCTGCCCGTACGGGCGCTCGACCTGGTCGAGGTGGCCCCGCCGCTCGACTGTGCGGACATCACCTCGTTCGCCGCGGCCAAGGTGATCTACGAATCGCTTGGCTGGGTTTCGGAGCGGCTGGAGCGGCGTACCTGGAAGCCGTCCTTGAAGCGGCCGGGGTGAGAGCCGCTGGCTGATCGGCTAGACTTCGTACAGGGGCGATGGGATGAACGAGGGTGAAAAGACGGGAGAGGTACGACTTCTTGACCTTGGCGAGGTCGGCGCGGTCACCGTGGTCAAGTGGCTCGTTGAAGAAGGGGACCCCGTGGAGGCGGGCGCAGGGCTCCTCGAGGTGGAGACCGAGAAGACGACGTTCGTCGTCGACGCGCCCCGTGCCGGCCGGCTCGTGCGGATCTTGAAACGGGAAGGGGAAAGGGTCCGCCGCGATGACCTCCTTGCACACATCGTGTGAACGGCTTGCGGCCCAACACCTCCCACTCGGCCGGGCTGACTACGGACGGGCCTGGCGGCTGCAGGAGCGGATCCATGCCCTCCGCGTCGCTGGAGAGATCCCGGATACCGTCCTTACCGTGGAACACGATCCCGTCTTCACCCTGGGCCGCAGCGGTTCGCGGCGAAACCTCCTCGTTCCCGACAAGGTGCTCGAGGAAGCGGGGATCGCAGTCCGCGAGGTCGAGCGCGGCGGGGACATCACCTACCACGGCCCCGGTCAGCTGGTGGTCTATCCGATCCTCGACCTGCGCGACCAAGGCCGCGACCTGCACGCCTATGTCCGTGCCCTCGAGGAGGCGGTGATCCGGTTCCTCGCCGACTACCGCGTGGTGGCCACCCGGCGGTCGGGATACCCCGGCGTGTGGGTGGATTCCCGGAAGGTCGCGTCGATCGGGATCTACGTCCGGCAGTGGGTCACCCGCCACGGGCTGGCGCTCAACCTTGACGTGAACCGACGACACTTCGCGATGATCCGGCCGTGCGGCCTGGATGTGGACACCGTCTCTCTCGCCGAGCTGGTGAGCGACCCGCCCGGAATCGAGGAGGCGGCGATCGGTGTTCTCGCACGGCTTTCCGAACTTCTCTCCTGGCGGCTCGTGACGGTGGATCCCGACGCATACTGGAGCGCGGAAGATGCTTGAGCGGCCGGGGTGGTTGAAGATCCGCGTGCCGTCGCCCGAGCAGCTTGGCGGAATGCGGGTGCTGCGCAGCGTCCTCGCCCGGCACCGGCTGACCACGGTCTGCCAGGGGGCACGGTGCCCCAACACCGCGGAGTGCTGGGGGGCGCGCACGGCGACGTTCATGCTCCTTGGGGAGACCTGCACACGCGGCTGCCGGTTCTGTGCTGTCCGTACCGGTGACCCGCGGCGGGAGTTGGACCGGGGGGAACCGGAGCGGGTCGCGGCGGCTGTCGCCGAGCTCGGGCTCTCCTACGTTGTTCTTACATCGGTCGATC
Source organism: uncultured Thermotogae bacterium (assembly GCA_964495585.1). Classification (GTDB taxonomy): domain Bacteria; phylum Bipolaricaulota; class Bipolaricaulia; order UBA7950; family UBA9294; genus CAZBWD01. The sequence goes on along the minus strand of CAZBWD010000022.1, from coordinate 2,447 downwards.
GGGACGACCTCGCCGACGGCGGTGCGGAGGTCTTCGCCGCAGCGGTGCGGGCGATCAAGAAGCGGTCTCCGGGAACGAAGGTTGAGGCGCTCATCCCGGATTTCTCGGGACAGCGTGCGTCGCTCGAGCGGCTTGTCGCGGCCGGACCCGAGGTGATCGGTCACAACCTGGAGACGGTGCGACGTCTGACTCCGACGCTGCGGGACCCGCGCGCAGGTTACGACCTCTCCCTTGGGGTCCTCGGCACGCTTCGAGACCTCTCCCCAAGATCGCTTCTCAAGAGCTCACTCATGCTCGGTCTTGGGGAGACGCGTGACGAGATCGAGGAAACCTTCGCGGATTTGCGAGCCGTGGGGGTAGACATCTTGACCCTCGGGCAATACCTGCGGCCGGTGTCCGGCGCCGTGCCGGTCGCCTCCTACGTATCGCCGGAGGCGTTCTCCGATCTCGCTGCTGAAGCGCGGCGTAGGGGCTTCCGTGCGGTTGTCGCCGGGCCGCTCGTGCGAAGCTCCTATCACGCCGCGGCCTCCTTCTTCCGATGCTCCGGCTGATCACGCAGCTCGGACCGCTTTGCCCGGCCGAAGGGCTCGCCCACGATGAGGCGCTGCTCGAGGGTGTTCGCTTGGGTAGACCGGACACGGTTCGGTTTTGGGTAAACGACCGCGCGGTCGTCATCGGCCGCTCGCAGGCCGCGGCGGACGAGGTTGATCTCGATCGGGCGGCCGCACTGCGAGTGCCGGTCCTGCGCCGCATCTCCGGCGGGGGCGCGGTCGTTCACTACCCCGGTAACCTCAACCTCTCGCTTCTCATGGGCGACGCACGCGGACTGGGAGGCGTGAGGCACACCTTCGAAGCCGTCGGGGAAGCGATCGCCGCCGGGCTCATCGACCTGGGAATCCGCCCGGTTGTGGAGGGCAATCGGCTCCTCTTCGATGGCCGGAAAGTCGGTGGCGCGGCGCAAGCGCGGCGCGGAGGTGCGCTCCTCTACCACACGACACTCCTCCTCCTCCCCGATCGTCTTCCCATGGAGACGCTGTTGCGCGCGTTGCGGCCGGGATACGCCCCTGCTCGCATGGCCTCCCGGCCTCACCCGACGGCTTCGCTCCACGAGCTCGGGTTCCCCATGCAGCCGGCGGACCTGGTTCGGTGTCTCGCGGAGCCGATCGCCGGACACCTGGGTCAACGGCTTGCCGAGGAGCGCCTGACGGAGGAAGAAACCGAGCGTGCCGAGGTGCTTGCGGTTGAGAAGTACGGAAGCGGCCGATGGAACCTCTCACCTTGACTGACCGGCGGATCCTCGCCGCGCAGCTTGACCGCCCACTGCGTGGGACCTGTCAGGTTGCGACCCGCTGCCGTTTCGGGTACCCACAGGTGGTGCTCGTCCACCCGGCCATGGAAGGTCGGCCGTTCCCGACGCTCTTCTGGCTCAGCTGCCCGTTTCTCGTGCACGAAATCGACCGGTTGGAGGCGGAGGGATGGATCAAGCGGATCGAGTCGCTGCTCTCAAGCGACGCGGACCTCGCCGTGCGCTTCGCGCAGGCGCACCGCGCCTACACCGAGGAGCGGCTTGCGTTGTTGAACCTGGAGGATCGGGCCGCTCTGGAGGCGGCGGGGACGCTCACGAGCCTGACGCAACGTGGAATCGGCGGGACCGCTGACCGGATGCGAGTGAAGTGCCTACACCTGCACGTCGCCCACGCGCTGGCACGGGAGAACCCGGTCGGCGAACGTGTACTTACCCTCTTGCCTCGACACGCCTGCCCGGCGGGCGAGGTCATCTGCTTGACATTCTAGCCGCAGAGGAACAGGTGCCGCGTCAGGCCCTGCGCCGGACGCGAGACAGCGGGGTGTGCCGAGCCGCGGCGATATTGTCGAAGCGATCGTCTCGGGCTAGAATGGGGAAACCGTTTAGGATCAAGGAGGCCGCTATGCGTAAGCGTGGTTTGGTATGGGGAATTGCAGGGCTTCTTGTGATTGCGCTCTGCGTTGCCGGGTCCGCCGCGGGTGTTCAGGTGGCGCTCTACCCGGCCGGCGATGTGACGGTCGGATTGGTCAGCAACACGACCGGCCAGGCGGTGACCGGCCTGCACATCGAGTTTGATCAGGCGGTCACGATCGCCAACAAGGTCGAGGTCGGCGGCTACCTCCCGTTCACCGGGGAGACCTCTGGGACCTCGTTCGATCTTGCCGGGGGAAGCCTGGTCGCGAGCGGCACCGTGGAACTCGACTGGAAGCCTGCCGCGGCGAAACCGGTGCTCATTCAGTGGCTGTCCGGGACGGCGGCGGTCGGGACGCCGTACTTCACGACAATAGAGGCGCTGGGAGAGCTGCTCGCCAAGGGAATCGTCGCGGCGCGTGAGGCCCATCCCGACAAGCTCCAGGCCGCGTTCCAGCAGTTCTTCAAGGCCAACGCGGACTACTTCGCGCCGGTCTCCCAGACGTTGGGG
>CAZBWD010000021.1:0-15991 GCA_964495585.1 uncultured Thermotogae bacterium | reverse complement strand
TCTCGATCCCGTAGTCCATCTCGTTGACGTACTCCTTCGCGCGCTCCCACAGGGACTTGGAGATCAGCCGCTGCCCGGAGGCGAAGGGGTTGATCTTCTGGGCGATATCCGTGTTCATCCGACCGTTCGCGAAGACCCCGACCACCATGTCGATCTCTCCGGCGGTGTAGGCCGCGATCATCCGCTCGACATGCGCCGCGGTCAACCCCACGAGATCCGCGTCGAGGAAGAACACCACATCGTTTCGTGCCCGCGAAATCCCCACATCGAGCGCCGCCGCCTTGCCGTGGTTCTCCTCGAGAATTATCACCTCGACGCCGTATCGTGAAGCGACCTGTGCGGTGCCGTCGTCGGAGCCGTCATCCACGACGATGACCTCATCCACCGAAGGACAGGATGCGAGCGGCATGAGAACAGCGCCGATCCGGGACGCTTCATTGTAGGCGGGCACCACCACGGAAACTTTCATCAGCCAAGGAATAATTTGGATGCTTCCAGTACGTCGATTGCCTTGTTTCGGCCCTATTCTAACCGCGGGATGGGGCAAAGTCAACGAACCCGCGCCAAGACCGGGTGTCCTGCTACGCCGCTTCGAGGAACCATGCCGCCAAGTCGTTGAGGAGCGCCTTCTGTGTGGAAACCCGGCGGCCGGCTACGGGCAGTGACGCGGCGAAGTGCTGGCCGTAGGAGCGCGTCAGGATGCGCCGATCGGTCAGGATGATCGCCCCGCGGTCCTCGCGCGTGCGGATCAGCCGCCCCACCCCCTGCCGCAGCTTGAGGATCGCCTTGGGGACAGAGAGCTCGAGGAACGGGTCGTGCCCCCGTGCCGCGAGGTGCTCTCCGAGGGCCGAGAAGACGGGATCCGTCGGGACCGGGAACGGGAGGCGCGTGATGATGAGGATCTCGAGCTCGCGGCCGGGCAGGTCCACCCCCTCCCAGAAGCTGTCGGTCCCCAGGAGAACCGCCGCGTGTCGTGCCCGCCGGAACCGCTCAGCCAGCTTCCCCTGCGGCCCATCCACTCCCTGGGCAAGGACCCGCCGGTCACCGCTCAACCGTTGGTGCACCTCGCGCAGGAGCCGGTAGGACGTGAACAGGACGAGGATCTTCCGCCCGGTCCGCGCGAGCGTCCCCCCGACACAGGACGCGAGCTGGTCAGCGTACGCCGGCGTGTCGGTGACCGGGGAGAAGTAGTCCGGCAGGTAGAGGCGCATCCGCTCCTCGTAGCGGAACGGACTCTCCACGACCAGGTGGTCCGGCCCGCCCGGCGCGTCGGCAAGCCCCAGGGTCGCGTCGAGGTACGTGAACTCCCCCCCGGAGGACAGGGTGGCCGAGGTGAGGATTAGCCGCTCGAGGCTCGGGTACAGGCGTTCGCCCAGAAGCGAGGAGACCTCGAGCGGGGAGACGTGAACGGCGGTCTCCCCGCTGGTCCGCTCGTACCAGTGGACCGTGTTCTCCGTCTCCGGGGAGAAGGCTGTCGTGAGCAGCCGGGCGGTCTCCGCGGCCTCGGCAGCGAACCCCTCGGCCTCCTGGCGCGCCTCCTCGCCGTCGAGCGCCTCCGCGACCGCCTCGATGGCCCGCTCGAGCGCCGCCAGGCTGTTGACGATCCCTTCCACCTGAGGCAGGACGGGTTGAGGCTCCGGAAGCCGTCCCTGCCCGCCGGCGGGGAGGAGCTCATGAAGCGCGGTGAACAGGTGTGTGTTCATGGTGTGCAGCGCACCGGAAAGCTCCCGCACCCGCGCGACGCCGGGGTCGGTCCACGGAAGCCCGATGCGGCCGAGCCACCCCCCGGTGTGGGTGTGGCGGCCGGCCGGTCGCTCGATCTCGCGCAACAGCCCCTCGATGACCCACGGGGTCAGGCTCGCGGTGAACGCCTGCCGCGTCGCGCCGTCCAGGGCGTGCGCCTCGTCGATGACGAGCCCGCCGTAGTCGCCGAGGATCCCCTGCTCCACCTGGCGGTCGGCGAGGAGCAGGGCGTGATTGACGATGACCAGGTCGGCCCGCCGGGCGCGGCGGCGCGCCCCCACCGAAAAGCAGTCATCGAGGAACGGGCACAGGGCGCCGAGGCAGCGGTGCGGGTCGTCGCGCAGCCGGGCCCACAGCGGCTGGGCCTGAGGGTCGGAGAGGAACGCGTTGTTCTCGTCGACGTCTCCGGTCTGCGTCAGGAACAGCCACCGGGCGACCGGCGCGAGGACCGGGAGCAGGTCACGCTCCAACCCCTCGATCACCTCCCCGAGAACCGTCTCCCATCGGCGCAGGCACAGGTAGTTCGTCCGCCCCTTGAGCACGGTAGCGCGCACCCCGGGGGCGAGGCAGGCCTGCAGGTAGGGGAAGTCCTTCTCGTAGATCTGCTCCTGGAGCTGCTTGGTCCGCGTGGAGACGACGAACCGCGCGCGGGGGTGCTCCCGCAGGTAAAGGAGGATCGGCACGAGGTAGGCGAAGGTCTTCCCGGTCCCTGGCCCGGCCTCGACCACGAGGGTGCCGCCGGTGCGCAGCGTCTCCTCGACGCGTTGGGCCATCTCGCGCTGCCCGGGCCGCTCCTCGAATGCCCCGAATCCCTGCGCGACGGATCCGTCCGGCGCGAGCGCCTCCGCAAGCGTCGCCGGGAGCGCGGCGGGCTCTTCCGTGGTTTCCGGCGCTGCGGCCTCGAGAGCGGGCGCCCCGCAGAGCGGCACCATCCGCCTCAGGAGCGCCCCGGTGGCTGCGGGAAGGAGCTCGGCGAGCAGGCTCAGAAGCTCAGGCTCCAGGCGGAGCGCCTCGTCGAGAAGTGCCGAGAAGAGCGCACCGAGCGTCCGCTCCGGCGTCCCTTTGGCGGGGGAAATTCCGTAGTGCCGGCACAGGCTGTGCAGGGAATGATCGGAGAGAGTGGGAAGCAGCGTCCGTGCCAGACGCTCCAGGTCGATCGTCTCCTCCCCGCCGGCGAAGGTGACCCACAGGAGCGCATCCGGCGGGACGGCGACGTCCGGTCGCGGTTTGCCGTCCTCGAAGAGACAAACGCCCCGTCCGCTCGACACGAGGAAGGAGGAGAGCCCCAACCGATCCCAGGACGGCATCGCGTTACAGGAGGTGGCGGAGCAGGTCGATGCGGCGGACCTGGCCGACCAGCCGGCCCTCGGCGTCGACCACCGGCAGTGCCTTCAACCCCTTGCGGATGATCAACTCCGCCGCCTGCATGTCGTCATCCTCTTCGGACACGACGAGGACGTGGTGCTGCATGTACTTCTCGATCGGGTCGTCCGCGATCCGGGCGAGCTTCTTCGAGATCTGGTTCAGGTCAGGAATGAACGACGTCGTGTGCAAGAGGTCCACGTATCCCGGCAACGCCGCCTGGATGAGGTCCCGCTCCGAGATGTAACCGACGATCCGATCGTCATCGTCGACGATCGGGACGTTCGGCAGGCCCGCGCTCTCGAACAGGAAGATCAGCTCGCGCACCGTCATACTCCTGTCGCACGAGGTCAGGTCCTTGGTCATGATCTCGCGTACCTTCATCCCCCCTCCCGCCTAGATCCGTCGGATGGAAATCCGCTCCATCTCCGCATCGATCCGATCCTTATCGGTGACGATCTTCTCGCGGCTCTCCGCGCTGACGATCCCCGCGGCCATCCCGAACCGCAGCGCCTGCTCGAGCGGCTCTCCGCGATCGAGCTTGTGGAGGATGCCTCCCAGGAAGACGTCATCCGCGCCGAGCAGGTTCTTGAGCTGCGAGGTCTTCACTTCGGCGCTGATCTCCCAGGTCCCGTCCTTGGTGATGGCGATGTCGCCGGTCACCTCGTGGGAGATGATGACGATCTCCACCCCGGTGTTCACCACCTGCCGTCCGGCGGTGATGATCTGCTCGTGCGTCGTGAGCGCGACGTCCTCCAGGGCGACGTGCTCGCGCGTGTCCGGCTTGACCAGGTACGGGATCGCGTGAAGCGCGGAGGACAGGGCGCAGCCGCTCGCGCTGATCACGACCTTCGCCCCGGCCCCCTTCGCCAGGTCGGCGAGGGTACGGCACAGGTCGGGATCGATCCCCGGCGGGAGGCTGCCCGCAAGCACGACCCACGTCGCCCGGTGGAGCATCCGCTTGAACCGCCGCAGGAATCGGGAGATGTCCTGCGGGGAGACCGGCGGGCCGGCCTCGTCGATCAGGATCGGGATGTGCTCGCGCCCTTTCTCGAGGACGGTCACGTTGGTCCGTGTCTCCCCGTTCACCCACACGAAGTTGGTCGTGACCCCCTCCTCGCGGAGGTCGCGCACCACGATGTGACCGGTATCCCCGCCGACCAGCCCCATCGCCACGTTCTCCACGCCCAGCCGGGCGAGGAGGATCGAGATGTTGACCCCCTTTCCCCCGGCCGACGTGTCGCTCGACACCGCGCGGGTGAGGAACTCCTCCTGCGTGACCTCCCCCACCTTCAGGTGGTCGACCCAGTAGATCTTGTCCACCGCGGGGTTCAGCGTCACCGTGATGATCATCGTCGGGCCTCCGTGCCCACCGGGACGACCGGGGTTCCGCTGAGCGCCGCGGCGCTGGCCGCCTCGATCCGCACCGCCACGAAGGCTCCGACCGCCGCCTCGCTGGGAAAGACCACGGTGCGGTGGTCGTCGCTGCGGCCGTAGGAGGCGCCGCTGCGGGTTCTGCCCTCCACGAGCACCGAGACCGTCCGCCCGATTCGGGTCTCGTTCTCTTCGAGCGCGATCGCCCGCTGCATCCTGAGGACCTCCTGTAGCCGGTCCTCCTTGGTCGTCGCCGGGATGTCGTCGGGCCGGCGCGCACTGCGCGTTCCCGGTCGGGGGGAGTACTTGGCGACGAAGACCGAGCCGAAACGGACTTCCTCGATCAGCCGCAGCGTCTCTCGGAAGTCCTCACCGCTCTCCCCGGGGTACCCGACGATGAGGTCGGTCGTGAGGTTGATCTCCGGGATCGCCCAGCGTGCGGCCCTGGCGACCGCGAGGAATCCTGCGCGCGTGTAGCCACGGTTCATGGCAGCGAGCACCCGGTCGCTTCCCGACTGACAGGCGAGGTGAATGTGCTTGCAGATCGTGTCGTGAGCGGCGATCACCTCGACCACCCGCGCGGTCAGGTCGCGGGGGTGTGAGGTCATGAACCGGATGCGCGGGATTCCGGCCTGCGCGACCCGCTCGAGCAGATCCGAGAAGCCGCCGTATGCCGGCCGATCTCTACCGTAGGAATCGACGTTCTGTCCCAGAAGCAGGACCTCGGGATACCCGGATCGCGCCAAGTCCTCGACCTCGGCGAGGATCGCCCCGGGCGTGCGGCTGCGCAGCGGTCCGCGTGCGGCTGGGACGATGCAGTAGGAGCAGAAGTTCGAACAGCCCTGGGTGATCGTCACCATCCCGGTCACGCGGTTCTCGCGGTGCGCAGGGACCTCGTCGATTCCCGTGGGCGCGGGCAGGTGGGCTCTACGGTCCACGCCGGCCTCCCCGCCGGCGAGGAGATCGGGAAGCGCTCGCAGGTCGGTCGAGCCGAACAGAAAGTCGATCACCGGGAAACGTGCGAGGAGCGCCTCCCCGTGCACCTGGGGCAGACAGCCGCCGATTCCCAGAAGGAGGTTCCTCTCGCGCTTCTTCTGAACCACGGCGCCGATCCGGCCGTACACCTTCTCCTCGGCCTTCTGGCGGACCATGCACGTGTTGAAGATCACCACATCGGCCTCCTCCAGGCGATCGACGAGGGTGAACCCGGCGGCCTCGAGCACGCCGAGGATCCCCTCGGTCTGGTGCCGGTTCATCTGACAACCCCAGGTTTCGACGTAAAGGCGCTTGTTCATGGTAATCAAAAGGACTATACAGGATCTGTAAAAACCGGTCAAACAGCGGATCGTGCGGGATAGTCGGCGTTTGTGCTCGCACGAGCGCGAGCCTTTTGGGTATCATCCAATGCTGTGATGATGATCCGCCGCTGCGATCGCTACGTGCTCTCGGAGATGGTCGGCCCTTTCTTCATCTCGCTTGCCGGGCTGTTCATCTTCATCCTCCTCAACCTCGTCCTGTCGCTCTCCGACTTGATGGTCAACCGCGGGGTCGGCGTGGGCACGCTGCTTCACCTGTTGGTCCTGAAAACACCCAGCCTGCTCGTCCTCGCCCTGCCGGTGAGCGGCCTGTTCGCGACCTTCATCGGCCTGGGCCGGCTCGTGCACGACCGTGAGGTGATGGCGCTGCAGGCGGCGGGGATCTCACTTCGCCGGGTCCTCTTGCCGCTGCTCGTGGGGGCGCTGCTCGTCGCGGGGGTCGACTTCGTCCTCTACAACTGGGGGATCCCCTCTTCCGAGCACGCCTATCAGCAGACGTTGCGCGGGGTCATCTTCCGGCAGGGGGTGCCGCAGGTCCAGTCGAACACTTTCTTCAAGGGCCCGGAGGGGCAGTTCTTCTACGTCCGCAGCTACAACGAGAAGACGGGGACCCTGTCCGGGGTGCTCGTCTACGACGTTCAGGGAAAGCTCTTCCCGCAGGCCAAGGCCGCGGTGACCATCCTCACCGCGCAGGAGGGACGCTGGGAGAAGGACACCTGGGCGCTCAAGGACGGGAAGGTGTACGGGTACGACGAGAAGGGGACGCTGATCTATACGGGGACCTTCGCGACGTTCTCGGTGTCCGTCGCCCGGCTGGCGAGCGATCTGCTCGTCTCATCACGGACCCCCTCCGAGATGGGGATCGGCGAGCTCCTCAAGCGGATCGCGCTTCTGCGGCGCAGCGGGTACCCGGCGGACGACCTGATCGTCGAGCTTCACCTGAAGGCAGCGATCCCCGTCGCCACCGTCGTCTTTGTCCTGTTCGGCGGGGCGGCGAGCCTGCTGTTCGGGTGGCGCAGCCGCGCCGTGGGGGTGGTGATTGGCCTGCTCCTCGTCGGGCTGTTCCAGGGAACGCTCCTGTGGACGCAGACCCTCGGCCGACGGGGGCTCATCCCGCCCTCCCTGGGGGCGTGGATCCCCGACCTCGTCTTCGGCCTGGTGGGGATCGCGCTCTTCCTGCGCTTGGATCGGCTCGGGGCCCGGGGCCTGCGGCGGTGGATCCGGCGGGTCCTCCCGTTTGTGGCGCTGCTTGTCGTGGGGATCGGGACGGCCGGTCACGGGCAGGCGGTCCCCGTGGAGATCACCTGCCAGACCCTCTCGGTGTCCGCCGACCGACACCACGTCGTCGCCCAGGGGAAGGTCGTTGTGACCTACGGGGACACACGGCTTGCGGCCGACCGGGTGGCACTCGACCGGGGCGAGGGGTCGGACTGGCAGCTTGAGGCGACGGGGATGGTCGACCTGACGGTGGGGAAGGGGTTCACCCTCGCGGGAGACGCGCTATCGGGAACCCTCGCCTACGTGGGGGGGAGCCTCGTCACCCGCCGCGTCACCGCCTCGGGGTTCCATGGCAGGAGTCGGTTCGTCAATTCAAAGGGGGAGGAGCACACCCTCATCTACAAAGGGCGCGACGGAGAGGTCAGCTTCGATGCCGATGGGAACGTGACCCTGATCGAGGTCACGGGGGCGGAACTCTCGACCTGCGACTGCTGCGGTGGGCTTCTACCCGCGCAGCCCTACTCCCTGGAGGCCGGCCGGCTCTTGCTCTACCCGGACCGGTTGATCGTCGCTCACAACCTTACGGTGCGGGCGTTCGGCGTTCCGGTCTTCTGGCTTCCGGTGTACGCCCAGCCGCTCAGGGAAACGCTCGACAACCCGCTCTTCCCGGCGTTCGGCACGGACGCCCTGCACGGGTTCTTCCTCAAGTGGAACCTGCCCTACTACTTCGATACCGGAAACTACGGGGCGCTGCTTTTCGACTATTTCACGCGGTTCCAGGAGGTCGGGTTGGGGGCGGCGGTCCACTACGCGTTCCTCGGGCTGTCGGGCACAGCGAAGGTCTACGTCTTTCCGGCCAAGGTCGGCGATTCGCAGACGCAGATCGCGTTTCGGCCGAACCTTGCCCTGGGCAAGGGATGGGCGTTCGGGGGGAGCCTCGACTACACAGCCGTCGGCGCGACGAAGGATCTCGCCTTCGCCTTCCTCCTTTCCGGTGTTGCGGCGGGGTGGAAGCTGTCGCTCACGGCGAGCCGCACGCTGACGCAGGACACGGCGGGAAACGTGACGACGGATGACCGGCTGCCGGAACTCGTCCTCTCCCGATCGGCGTGGCAGCGCGACGGCCTGTCGCTCACCCCGCGGCTCGCCGCAGGGTGGTACCGGGAGTGGAAGAATGGCGTCTTCATCGGGCAGTCGTTCCGGCTCGACGGCGGGCTCGACCTCGCCTTTCCTCGGCTGCGCCTTCACGGTTTCACCCTCACCCCCCAGGCGAGCCTGGCCCTCACCCGCTACGGGGCCGGCGATCAGGGAACGAGTCGGGAGATGTTGTCCTTCTCCACCGTGCTCGCTCGGCAGGGGATGAATCTCACCTACACGTACCAGGAGGTGAACGGGCAAAGCCCGTTCATCTTCGACCACGTCGTGTCAGAAAACCACATCGAGTGGTCCTTCGGAGCGGATGCCGGGATCGTACTGCAGGTCGCGGGCGGGGTCGAGTTGACCGACGGCGTCTTCGATCCGCTCGTGGTGACGGTGAACGGGACGCTTGGCGCAGCGTTCACTCTGGAGCTCGACTACGACATGAACTTGGCCCTGCCGACGCTTGTGACCCTCTCGGCGACGATCGGCGACGCGAACAACGGCGCCTCCTTGAGCGTCCCGTACGATGTTCTAACTGGCAGCTTCGACCCGGCGACGTTCGGGGCGCAGGTGCAGGGAAAGCTCGGCAAGCTCTCGGTTCAGGGGACGTACGACGTGGCGGCGGGGGTGCTCACAACGGCGACCTTCACGGGCGAACTTCACCTCGACCCAGCATGGGGGGTTACCTTCGGGGGAGAGATCGTCGCCGGCGTGCCGGGGATCAGCGCCCCGAGCTTCGGCGTCTACCACAACTTCTACGATTGTCTGCGGCTCGGGATCGAGAGCCAGAGCGGTCAGGTCTGGCTGTACGCTTCGGTGCTTGCCTTCCCCGAGGCGGTCCTGCGCTACGCGCCGATCACGACGCAGGTGAAGGTGGGGCAGTGACCGTGCTCGACGGCCGTGCCGAGATCCTCTGTGTGGCGGTGGGCCGGCCAGGGTTCGTGACCGTGGACAGGGTTGCCGAGGGAGCGGTGGTCGTCGACATGGGGATCAACGCGACCGAGGCGGGGATCGTCGGGAACGTGGACTACGAGGCGGTGGCGAAGAAGGCGGTGCTGATCACACCTGTCCCCGGTGGGGTCGGGCCGATGACGATGACCCTCATCCTGGCGAACACCGTGAAGACCGCCGAACACCTCGTGTCTTGCTGAACGAACGCGGCCGGCAGCAACGAGACAGGACGGGCAGAAGCACCATATGTGCCCGAATCACCAGTTCTCTGTAGGGAAACGGGGAGCCTGTCAAGAGAAGCGAGCTTTAGAAACGAAGAAGGTGCTCCACCTCGGAGGGGTCAGGGGCTCACGGGTCAGTCGATGGCGAAGACGCGGCCGGGCGGGACGAGCGTGACCTTGAAATCGAGCCCCTCGTAGTGACCGCTCGCCGCGGCGATCTCGCGCAGTCTCGCCTTGTAGCGGCTGGAGATGTGAAAGCAGATGAGCTCCTTCTTCACCTGCGCCTTGCGGGCGGTGTCGATCGCCTCGGCGAGGGTGGCGTGCTTGTACTCCCTGCGGTCCCGCTCGTCGAGGAAGGTCGTGTCGTGGCACAGCACCTCAGTCCCGGCGACGTACGCCGGCTTGATCGCCACGGAATCCCCGCCATAGGAGAACAGGCGCTGGTGGTAGGTCTCGTTCACTGCATCGCGTCCCTCTTCCCGCACGATGCGTACGATCTCCTCCTGGCTGGCCCCGGCGAACTGCGACCGCAGCCGGTGGCGGACCTCGACGATCGAGTAGCCGAGGGAGACCTCGCTGTCCACGTGCACGGTGGGGAACGCCTCCACATAGCGGGGCATCTGCCCGCCGACCAGGTCGACGCGGTCTCCCGGCTCGAGCGGCACCCAGTCCAGCTCGTAGCTCAGGCGGCGGTTGGTCCGCGCGAGGAAGCCGATGAGCTCGGAGATCAGGTAGTTCTCCTTCGGGTAGTAGACGGTGAGGGCCTTCTCCTTGTCGCCCATCCCGTTGTTGCGGATGTTGACGAGCGAGATGAGCCCCGCGGTGTGGTCGGCGTGCCCGTGGGAGAGGAAGACCCGCCGGACGGCGAACGCCTTGTTCCCGAGCACGGAGCTCGCCCCCTCCCCGGCGTCGAACAGGAGACGATCTGCGCTGTAGTAGAGCCAGCTCGAGTAGAGCGCCTTGGAATAGGTCAGTATCTTCATTTCTACGGATGATTATAGCCCGCGTGCCGACGGGCTTCATGTTGCCTTGACCTCCCCTCGCCCCTAGAATCTCCGCTAGAGCGGAGGGAGGATCGATGCTTGACATCCACAGGTTCAGGGAAGATCCCAACGGGATCGAACGACGGCTCCAGACGCGGGACCCGTTGATTCGGATCGACGAGATCCTCGCGCTCGACCGCCGCCGGCTGGAGCTGATCGGGGAAGTGGAGGCGCTCAAGGCGCAGCGCAACCGGGGCTCTCAGGAGGTGGCGCGCCTCAAGAAGGCGGGCGAGGCCGCGGAAGAGGAGATCGCCGCGCTCGGGAGGACAGCGCAGCGGATCGGCGTCCTCGACGGTGAGCTGAAGGACGTCACAGAGAGGCTCGATGGCCTGCTCGCCCTGCTCCCGAACCTTCCTCACCCCTCGGTTCCCGTCGGGACGAAGGCCGAGAAGGTCGTCCTGCGCAGTGTGGGGACGCCGCCGGCCGCGGACGTCCCGGTCAAGCACCACCTGGAGATCGGAGAGGAAAAGGGGATCCTCGACTTTCGCCGCGGTGCGTTGATCGCGGGGGCGCGGTTTCCCATGTACGTCGGGCTCGGGGCGCGCCTGGAGATGGCGCTCATCCAGTTCATGTTCGCCCACCACACCCGCAACGGGTACACCCCGGTCTTCCCGCCGTTCCTCGCCAACGCCGAGAGCTTCTACGTCTCCTCGCAGCTCCCGAAGTTTGCGGAGGAGGACTACTACTGCGAGAAGGACGACCTTTACCTCAACCCGACCGCCGAGACCCTGCTCGCCAACCTCCACCGCGGGGAGATCCTCGCCGCGGAGGACCTTCCCCTGAACTACGTGGCGTACACGCCCTGCTTCCGGCGGGAGGCCGGGACGTACGGGGAGGATGAGCGGGGGCTGATCCGGGTCCATCAGTTCAACAAGGTCGAGCTGTTCAAGTTCACGACTGCCGAGAGCTCCTACGGAGAGCTCGACCGGCTGATCGCCGACGCCGAGGGGGTGCTGCAGGCGTTGGGGCTGCACTACCGGGTGACGCTGCTTCCCACGCAGGACCTCGCCCAGCAGTCGAGCAAGACGATCGACCTTGAGGTCTACCTGCCCGGTCAGGGGCGCTACTACGAGGTGTCGTCGTGCAGCAACTGCGAGGAGTTCCAGGCGCGGCGAGGGAACACGCGCTACCGGCCCGCCGCGGGGGAGAAGCCATGCTACGTCCACACTCTGAACGGGTCGGGGGTCGCCACCCCACGGCTCATGGCGGCGATCCTCGAGAACAACCAGACCCCCGACGGCCAGGTGCGGATTCCGGGGGCCCTTCAGGAGCTGGTGGGGGCAGCGGTCCTATGACGCAGGAGATGGTCGTCGCGGCCGACCTCACCAAGGTCTTCCGTACGCACAAGGGCGAGATCCGCGCGGTCGACGGCGTCTCCTTTGCCTGCCGATCGGGCGAGGTGTTCGGCCTGCTCGGTCCGAACGGCGCGGGCAAGACGACGGCCCTGCGCATGCTGGCGACGATCCTCACGCCGACCTCCGGGAGCGCGGCGGTCGCGGGGTTCGACACGCGGGAGGCCCCGGGCAGGGTGCGGGAGAAGATCGGCTTCCTCGCCACGGAGACCGGCCTGTACGACCGGTTCACCGCGCGGGAGACGCTGCGGTTCTTCGGGCGGATCGACCGGCTGGAAGCCGACCAGATCGCAAGGCGTACCGCCGAGATCTTCGAACTCCTGAACCTCTCGGCGCTCGCGGACCGCCGCGTCGGGACCTTCTCTACGGGGGAGCGGCAGAAGCTCTCGCTCGCCCGCTGCCTGATCAACGATCCACCGGTCCTCATCCTGGATGAGCCGACCTTCGGCCTGGACGTGATGGCGGCGCACGCCGTGCTCGAGTCGATCCGCCTTCTGCGCAGCGAGGGGCGCACGATCCTGCTCTCGACGCACATCATGCGCGTGGCCGAGAAGCTGTGCGACCGGATCGGGATCCTGTATCGGGGAAGGCTGCGGGCGCTCGGCCCGCTCGACGCGCTGCGGTCCCAGTACGGGGGCAGCGACCTGGAGGAGGTCTTTTTCGCGGTGGTCGGCGAAGGCGAGACCGAATGACCCTTCCTTTTGCGGGCTTTGCGTGATATCCTGTGATTGCACAACGGACTCTTTCAAGGAGGAGATGACATGGGCAGGAAGATCGCGATCCTCTTGGCAGCGGCACTGGTCGCTGTCGTCTCGGTCAGCCTGATGGGGGGGGAGCCGGGAAGCGGGATCCTGTGGTGGGGGTCCCGTGAGCCGATCTACATCTTCGGTGACAGCGCGTTCACCTACGAGAACGGTGTGATTTCGGGAAGCGGAACCGCGTCCGATCCGTACATCATCGCGGGCTGGCACGTCGATTGCCACGGAGCCGACTACGGGATCACCATCGACCACACGACGCGTTACTTCGTGATCCGCCAGTGCGATATCGTCGGCGCGAAGGCCGCAGGGATTATCTTCAACACGGTGGAAAACGGACGTGTGGAAGGCTGCGAGCTGAGCGGGGGCGAGGTCGGGATGCGGTTCATCAACGCCCACGGCAACACCCTCACCGGAAGCGTCATCGCTGAGAATCACTACGGCGTGGTGATGTCGATCGACTCGCGCGGGAATGCCGTCTTCGGCAGTAGCTTCATCGACAACGGGCTTGACGGGCTCGACCCGGGATTCCAGAACAACTGGTTCCAGGGTACGACCGGGAACTACTACAGCGACTACCAGGGGGTCGACAAGAACGGCGACGGCGTGGGCGACAGCCCGTTCTCGCCGCTTCACGACCTCTATCCGCTGATGAAGTCCCCGGTCCCGTGGACGCACCTCACCCCTGCCGGCCCGATCCTGTCCGCACTGCCGCGCTCGCCGCAGGGGGTATTCGTCATCACCTCGCAGACGCCGGTCGCCCTGGAGGCGACCGACCCCGGAAGCGGTGTCGCCAAGATCCTCTACTCGATCAACAGCAACCCCTGGCAGGACTACACCACACCGTTCACCCTCACCGGGCCGGACGGCGTCTATCAGGTCTCCTACTACGCGGTCGACCACCTGGGGAACGTGGAGCCGGTGACGACCCTGTCCTTCCTCCTCGACAACCATCCCCCGGTGACCGCGATCTCGTTCGGTAACCCGAACTACAAGGACGCGACCGGGCAGTGGCTCACCTCCAGGACGCCGATCACCCTGTCCCTGACGTCGTACTCGACCTACGGCCAGACGAGGACCTACTACGCGGTCGACGGCGGACCGTGGCGCTGCTACAGCGGCCCGTTCACCGTGGGGGGATCGAACGGCCCGCACCTCGTGAGCTACTACAGCCAGAACGCCTCCGGGAGCACGGAGAAGGTGAATCGAATGACCGTGTACCTGGACAACACCCCGCCGGTCACGCGCGGGGTGAAGCCGGCTCCGGGCTCGAGCGCAATAACGCCGCAGATCCCTACGACCCCAGCTCCTGCCCCGCAGACCGGATCGGAAGCGACGGGAGGCTAGGCTCGGCACGATGGGGAGGAACGTCCGGCTCCTGTTCACGAAGGAGATCACCGGGGCGATCCGCGACCGGCGGACGCTGTTTCTCACCGTCTTCTTTCCGCTCGTCTTCTACCCGCTCATCCTCGGGGTGATCAGCCACTTCACCTCGGCGCAGCAGTCCCAGCTCGAGGCGATCACCCCGACGGTCCTCGTCGTGGACCAGGCCCACGACACGACCTTCCTCGACGAGCTGCACAAGACGACGGCGTTCGACCCGATCTTCGAGACGGACAAGGTGCAGGGGCTCTCCGACCTGAAGGACGGGCTGGGACAGGTCCTGATGACCGTGGAGAAGACCTCCGGCGGCCCGGGCCTGGGGCTCGATGTGACCCTCTCCTACGACCAGACCGATCAGCTCGCGGTGATCGCCGCCGGGCGGGTGCGCGACTTCCTGCAGACCTATCTCAAGACCGTCCTGCAAGCCAAACTCGATGCCCTGGGGTTGAGCTATGACGAGCTCACCCCACCCCTTACGGTGAGCGTGGAGAACACCGCCTCGGGCTCGTCCCTCGGGCGGCTCATCCTCAGCCGCTTGTTGCCTTACTTTGTGGTCCTCGCGATCCTCACTGGGGCGATGGGACTCGGCGCGGAGATCACCGCCGGCGAGAAGGAGCGCGGGACGATCGCCACCCTGCTCGTGAGCCAGCTGTCGCGCACCGACATCGTCCTCGGGAAGTTCCTGACGGTGCTCGCGGTCTCGCTTGCCTCCTCGCTCCTCTCGGCGGTTGGCCTCCTGATCGGGATCCGTTTCTTCGGCGGCGGCCTGGTTCCCGCGGGAAGCGGACAAACGGGGTTCGGGCTCAGCCTCCCGGCGTTCGGCTGGATCCTGGTCGTCCTGATCCCCCTCGCGGTGATCATCGCCGCGCTCGTGATTATCGTCGGCAGCTACGCGCGGACCCAGAAGGAGGCGAGCACCTACCTCCTGCCGATCTACATGGTGATCGTCCTCGTGGGGCTCGTCTCGATGACCGGCGGGGTGAGCTTCCAGGGGCTGCGGTTCCTGATCCCGGTAGCCAACGCCCTGTACGCGCTGCAGGAGATCATCCTGTCGGGGCTTCACGTGTCCCACCTGCTCTACACGCTCGGCGCGAACGTCGTGTGCGGGGGACTGCTCATCGCCGCCTCGATCCGCCTGTTCAAGCGGGAGGCGGTCCTCTTCCGCAGCTAGGCCGGCGTGGGCGGTCCGATGATCTCCGTGTAGGTTCGGTAGGCGAAGCGGTCGGTCATCCCCGCGATGTAGTCCCTGACGATCGGCTCCAGGATCCGCGCGAGCTTTTCCTGATCGTGACCGGCCTCGTGGAGCGCCTCGCGCGCCGGCGCGGTCGTCTCGGCCGGCAGGAGGTGCCAGTCGGCCATGAATACGCCGTAGAGTGCCTCGATGATCTGGATCCCCTGGCGGCGCATCCGCCGCACCCGGTGGTCTTCGTAGAAGTTCTCGTACAGGTAGTCGGCGAGCTCCTCCTTCTCGGCCTTCGCCTCCGGGGAGAAATCGATCAGGAGCTCGGGGACCGCGCGCACCGCCTCGGAGGACCGCAGGTCGAGCGCCGCGAGCCGTGCCTGGCTCGTTTCGATCACGTCGGTGACCAGGAATGGGATGACCCGGCGGTACCACGGCAGGCCGTCCGTCCCGCAGGCCAGGCGTCGGGCGATGCGCAGCGAGCGAAGCCCGGCCTCGCTCAGGATGCCGGAGCGCAGGCCGTCATCGAGGTCATGGCTGATGAACGCCGTGGGATCGGCGATGTTGATGACCTGCGCCTCGAGGCTGGGGAAGACCGTCGGCTCGAGGTGGGGGAAGCGGTCCGGCGGCAGCGCGGTCTTCCAGATGACGTGCTTCAGGATCCCCTCGCGGACCTCGAAGGTCAGGTTCAAGCCGCGCTGTCCGAGATCGGCGTAGGCGTCCTCCTGTTCCTCGACCACCCGCACCCCCTGCTCGTAGTGCCGGAACCCCTCGGGCAGGAGCCGGTCGAGGGCGTCCTCGCCGGAGTGCCCGAACGGGGTGTGGCCGAGGTCGTGGCCGAGGGCGATCGCGCCGACGAGGTCGGGGTTCAGGCCGAGCGCCTTGGCGACCGTCTCAGCGATCTGCCACACCTCCAGGGAGTGGGTGAGCCGCGTGCGGTAGTGGTCGCC
>CAZBWD010000020.1:0-16135 GCA_964495585.1 uncultured Thermotogae bacterium | reverse complement strand
ATGGGCGCCTCTAGAACTGCGCCGCGATCGTCAGATGGAGGAGCAGGCTGTGATACAGCCCTCCCGTGCTCTGGGTCCCCGTGAGGTAGTTCATCGACAACGACGCGCTCCAGGTGTCCGAGAGGGTCAGGTCGGCTTCACCCTGCGCCGAGGCGTTGAGCGTGGGGCCTGTCGTGCCCTGTTGGTACTGGCCGTCGAGGTCGAACCGCAGCCCGAGCGGGTGGGCGAGGACCGACGGGTCGAAGAAGGCAATCGAGGTCGTGTAAGTGTTGTGGAGGTTGGCGGACAGGGTCGTCGTCTCCTGTTGGGTGACCGCACGGACCGAGAACGACAGCCGGTCGCGCGAGCCGTCCGGTGGGCTCCACGTGAGCGCTCCGGTGAGGCTGCGGTTGGTCGTTGGCCGCGAGACGCCGCGGTAGGTGACCGCGCTGGTGTTCTGCGAGTAGGAGAGGCTCGGCTGCAGATTGGGGATTCCCGTGTAGCTCAGGCTGACCGAGAGCCGGTCGCTCATCTGCGTCGACACGTCTCCCAACCCGGTGATCTTGTAGTTGTAGGTCGTCTGGGCGGAGAAGGGAGCCAGCGCGGTGCGCAGGGTTCCCTGCCCCTCGATCCCGAGCAGGCCGTCCTTGTTCGTGGCCGTCAACGAGAGGCCGGGAGTGAGCTGCCAGGAGAGAAGGCCGAACGGGTTGAAGCTCAGGTTGAGCTTGGCTTCCTGGGTCGTCTCGAAATCCCCTCCCGGCAGGGCGCGCTGGGCGTCGAGGCTGTAGGAGAGCTTGCTCTGGCCGATCGGGAACTTCGTGCTCCAGTTCCCCGAGAGGTTCCAGGTCTCGCTTCCGGTCGGGTCCGCGCCGGTGAAGGTCATCGGCCGTCCCCAGCTTGCGGCAAACGAGAGCTGTGGGGTGACCTGGACGGTCGCCTTCGCGCCGAGCCGATTCTGCCGGCTGGCGGTCGCGGCCACGCTGTCCCACGAGAACTGGTCCTGCCAGTTGAGTGAGACGCCGAGCAGCTTGTTGAACAGCTGGCCGCTCGCCGAGAGCGCGTAGGACAGGACGCCCTTGTCGAAGCCAATGTGGAAGGGATCGTCGTTCACCGCACCCTGATGAAACGAGAGCCCGATCTGCGGCCCAACGTTGAGGGACAGCGAGGCGTCGTTCGTCAGCGACGCCTTCGGGCTGTCGCTCGACCGGTCGAGCTGATGGTAGCTATTCGCGGCCGTGAAGCTGATCCAATCCGCAGGGTGGGCCGAGCCCTGGACGCTCCAACCGATCGAGTCGCTGCGGCTGAGCTGTCCGATCGCCGTGAACTGCGGGGAGACGTTCTCGAAGGTCCCGGAGAGGGTCGCGTTCCCGTAGTCCCGCTGGAAGCTGAATTGGGTCAGAAGCCCCCGGTCGGTGTGGCCGACCGGGCTGATGTCCGTGAACCGTGAGGGATCCTTCCCATCGATCTTGATCTGGACGTTGTCGTAGGCCATGGGGACATTGGTGATCCGCCAGATGTCGAACGCATAGTTGGTGTTCGCCTCGCTTCCCGCCCACAGCGTGCCGTCGCTCGACATGCCGAGCGCCGTGATCTTCCAACCGGGGAGGCTCGTCTTGCCGGTTTCCGAGTGAAGACCGCTTCCCGTCCCCCACCACAGGGTGTCATTCACCCGGGAAAGCGTGTAGACCGGTTCACCGGCGACGAGCCACCCCGTGGGGCTCCCGTTTTGGAAGGAGCACAGTCCGCTGCCCGTCGCGGCGTAGAGCGTCTTCCCACTGACGAGCAGCGCGTTGATCGCCACGCCGTCGGTGCCTTCGACCAAGGTGAGCGTCTCCTTCGTCGGGTCGAACGCGTACAGCCCGGCGTCCGTTCCGAGGTAGAGGAGCCCCTGGTCCCAGGCGAGGGCCTGGATCGTGCCGAGGCCGGCGAACGAGCCGGTCGTGT
Source organism: uncultured Thermotogae bacterium (assembly GCA_964495585.1). Lineage (GTDB taxonomy): Bacteria > Bipolaricaulota > Bipolaricaulia > UBA7950 > UBA9294 > CAZBWD01. The sequence continues at coordinate 14,212 of CAZBWD010000020.1, read as the reverse complement.
ACGCGGTCCAGCTCGACGGATTGTCGAGCGTGTCGAGCGGGCAGGAAGCGAGCCCGCCCGCGGTCCCGACCCACAGGATTCGGTTGCGCGCGAGCAGTGAGCGGACGTCCGCGTTCGGAAGCCCATCGGTGATCGAGTATCGGTGCCAGTTGCCGACCTGGGCGAGCGGCGCGTCACCCGTGAGGTCGAGGACCGTCAAGCCAGAAGAGGTGGCGAAGAAGACCTGGTTCCCGACACTTGTGATCGCGTGGATCCGGTTCCCGGAGAGCCCGTCGGAGGAGCTGTACGCGTGCCACACACCGACCTGCTGCACGCTCAGTCCGGCGAGCGTGCCGACGAAGGTGTAGTCGGGCAGAGCGAGGATCGCGGTCACGCGGTTCGGCAGGTTCTGGCGCAGGTTGTTGTCGAACGGGAAGCGGTCGTCGTTGTACCCCATCGTGAACTGGCCGGAGAAGCCGTCCAGCGTGACCGATCCTGCGACCCCGGAGACGATATGGGTCTCCGGCATGGTGCGGGCGGTGGCCGGGTCGGCGGCGAGCGGGGTCGGGTTGTCCGCGGCCTGGAGCAGGCTCACCTGCAGCTTCAGCGCACTCGAGGCCGGCAGGTCGAGGCTCGCCCCGTAGAAGTTGCGGGCGTACTCCGCGCTGCCGCCCAGGGCACCGCGGTAGCGCTCGTAGTCGATACGGATCGTGTCGGTGTCGGTCACCGTCTTGAACAGCAGGAGGGTACCGAGGTCGTAGTCGATCGAGTAGTCGACGTCCCGCTTGAGCAGCGTCCCGTTCAAGTAGACCTTCTCGCTTCCCGGAACCAGGGACAGGCCGAGCATGAAGAGATTTCCGGAGATGGCATAGTCGAAGGAGACCTGTATCGCGCTGTTCTCATACTGGAAGAAGCGCTCCGGGAAGTCGACCTCGAGGATCCCCTCCGTCGGGTAGAGGGTGGTCGTGTAGTTGGAGAAGTCCGGGTCGGAGATCGGGCGGAAGGTCTGGCCGTCCAGGCTGAGCTCGATGGCGAGCGAGTCCGCCTTGACCTCAGTGTGACCGAGGTCGTAGAAACGGTGCTGCACCCCGCCTGACAGCGGGTAGCTCGTCTCATCGACGGTCAGGGAAACGTAACCCGCCAGCTTGTCGAGGAAGGCGAGCTCGTAGTCGGTCCCCTCGTTGAACGGGTAGATCTTCGCATCCGTGCCGGTCAGATTGTTGCCCTGGTTGTAGGTACTGATCGCCTCCTCGAGCTTGTAGCGCAGGAGGGTCTGCGGCTGCTGCTTGAGCAGGAGCGTCTGCTGCTTGTCGCTTACGACGACGAAGCTCCCGGTCGGGGCGCCCCAGGACGGCGAGGCGGCAATCCCCGCGTAGAGATACGTAAGGCCGTAGCTCGAAAGCAGGCTGCGCAGCGCCTCGGAGGGATGGAACGCCAGGCCGACCTGCGAGAACCCCTCAATGTACGGGGCGGTGAGCGTGTAGGCGGTGAGCCCGGCGATGTTCTGACGGTACGGGTTCTTTACCCACGGCTGTCCGGGCGGGGAGGCGGAGAAAGTGACCTGCGTATGAGCATTGCGGCCAACGAAGGTCTGGGATTCGGAGATCCCCTCGATCTGCGAGAGGATCCCCGTGACTGTGGCATCCCCGATCTTGTAGTCGAGACGGATCCCCTTGAGCTTCTTGTTGTAGACCGCGAAGCTCTCCGTCCCACCGAGCGAGAAGTCGCCGAACACCCCCTTCAGGTTCCCCAGGTCGAGGTTGAGCGTCAGGGACTGCATGCTCTGGGGTTCCTGGTCGTTGAAGTGCGCCTTCAGGGTGAGGATCGAGAGCGCCTCAGCGGTGATGTCGACCGCCAGGGTCTGGTCGAGCGAGAGCTGGTAGGGGGAGGCCCCGGCAAGGGACAGGCCGACCGCATCGCCGATGCCGTAGCCCAGCGTGAAGGTCTTCCGGCCGGTGATCGTCGCCTTGAACCCCTGCCCTTCCTCGCTGATTCCCAGGGCGCAGACCGTGAACGCGGCAAGCGTGAGGAGGACGAGGGCGAGGATCGCGCGTCGTCTTCCTGAAGCGTGTCCGTGGAGCATGATCCCCCTCATGGTCTAGAACCGGTAGGTCAATGAGACCCGGTGGCTGTCGGGCAGGGTGCTGCGGATGGCGTACGCCCAGTCCACCGCGAAGTTCGCAAACCGGACGCTCAACCCGCAGGTCAGCCCTGCTCCATCATACCCGAGGCGGGCGCTCAAGGCGCCGATCTGCGCCTCGAGGCCGGCGAGGACCCGCGGGCCCGTCCCGAACAGGCCGGTTCCCTCGACCGACGCGCTCCACTGCACGCCGTCGTGCGGAGCAAGGAGGAGGCCGATCCCCAGCGCCAGGCTCTGTGTCCAGGGCTCGGTATGGCCGTCGGAGAAGGTGACCCCCTCGCTGTAGGCGTTCTCGTAGAGCGCGCCGATCCGCACCGGCCCCATGACGAGGAGCAGCGCCGGGTCGATCGCCCACCCGGTCGCCGTGTACGGGGCACTCACCCGGTAGACCTTGAACCGCGCGCCCAGCCCGACCGGGCCGATCGGCACCCCGCAGGAGAGGACGCCGGCCTCGCTTGCGTAGTGAAACGCGGTCTCTCCCGTGCCGATCGTTCCGGAGTCGAGGGCGAGCACGTCCACGCCGAGGTACGGGACGGTCAGGCCGAGCGCGGCGTAGTCCAGGGTGTCGAACTGGCGGGCGAACAGCGAAGTGACCGTGATCCCGCTCTGCCAGCCGAGACCCGCCGGGTTGTAGAAGGCGGCGTTTGCGTCGTCGGCCAGGGCGAGGAACGCCTCGCCCATCCCGAGCGGCCGGGCCCCCGGGCCGAGCTCGAAGATCGCAGCGACGTTCGAGAACGGCGCGGCCTGCGCCCCGGTGGAGAGGAGGAGCAACCCGGCGACAAGGACGATTCCCATCCGCGTTCTCATCGTGCGATCACCAGCTTTCCCACCGCCGAGCTGCCGGCGTCGGTCGTCACTACATATAGGTAGAGCCCGCTCGCGAGAGCGGCTCCGGAATTCGAGGTCAGGTCCCAGGTGGTGCGGGTGGCGTTAAGGTCGAGCGGGGTCGAGAAGACGGTCATCCCGGCCACGTTGGCGACGGAGAGCGTCGCCTTCGTGGTCCCCGTGGGGAGGGAATACACGAACACGGCCTGGTCCTTGACCGGGTTCTGCGTCACGGAGACCGTGGCCGGCTCGCCGGGTGCCGGCAGGATGGAGGCCTTCACGTCGCTCACCGCCGCCTCGGCGTTGAGCTTTCCCCACCCCCAGCTCATGTTGGGGACGCCCCCCGTGAACGATGCGCGCGTGGTGGAGCTCGTCAGGATCTCCTTCACCCGGCTTGAGGTGAGCGACGGATCGATCGACAGCATCAGGGCGACCGTCCCGCTCACGTGCGGGGTGGACATGCTCGTCCCGAGTTCCATCACGTGGACCCCGTCGGGGTTCTCGAGGTACGTCGGGTAGCTCGCCTGTGCGGAGAGCGCTGAGCAGATCCAGGCGCCCGGTGCGGTGAGGTCCGGCTTCTGCCGAGCGTCGCGCGTCGGCCCACGGCTCGAGAAGTAGGAGAGGTCGCCGATCGGGGTCGAGATCGAGTCGTCCTTTTCACCAGCCAGCGACGGCCACTGCGCCTTGGTGTTGAACGCCCCCACGGTGATCACCTTCTTCGCGTTTCCTGGTTCGTCGATCGTCTCGCTCGAGTCCCCACCGAGGATCGACCCCTGCGAGGTCACCCAGCCGTCGAACCGTCCGCCGCCCCCGGCGTCGCTCACCGTGACCTGCCACGCCGCGCTCGAGGTCAGGTTGGCGAGGGTGACGAGCGCCTCCTTGTCCCCGTTGTTGGGGTTTGGCTCCCCGGTCGAGGCGTTGTCGACCCTCACCGTGCCGCTCAGCCCGGTCGCATCCTTGGCCGTCCCCGACGGGACGATGAGCGGCGAGCCGCCGGGCGGGGTGACTGTGAGGGTGAACGCCGAGTTGCCGGGGTACCACAGCTGGAAGTTGAGCGCGTCCGAGGTTGGGTCCAGGGAGAAGGTGGCGGTGTTCCCGGAGAGCGTCCGCCCGACGTGGATCTTCTGGTCCCCCTCGTTCCCCGCCGAGACGACGATCACCCGCCCCGGCTTGTCGAGGAGCTGATCCAGTCCCTGTTCGAACAGGCTTGTCCCGTCGTGCGGCCCTTCCTGGCCTCCCAGGCTCAGGTTGACGACCGCGGGCAGGCCGAGCACCTGGGCACGTTTGAAGATGTAGCTCACCCCCGACAGGATGTCCGCCGTGTAGAAGGTCGACTTCACCTCGATGATCCACGCGTCCGGAGCGACGCCGATAAACCCACCGGTCGACGAGGTCCCGTTGCCCGCCGCGATCCCCATCACGTGGGTCCCGTGGCCGTCGGTGTCGGTCTCGTGGACGGCCCCCTGGGAGGGGCCGTAGCCGGCCGCGAGGTCGCCGTTGATTTGATCCTTGGTGTAGTAGGTCCCCGGGATGCCGGTCGTCTGGTCCCAGATGTTGAGGATGCGCGTGGTCGGCGGCGTGGTGTCGCCGCTCGTGGAGAAGTCGAGGTGCGAGTAGTCGATCCCCGTGTCCACCGCGCCGATGATGACTCCCTTGCCGGTCACCGGCGGGGTCCAGTGGTGCACCACATCGGCGCCGATCGCCGGCACGCTCACGTCGAGCGTCGGGTGCGTCTTCCAGGACGGCTCGACGTAGATCACATCAGGCGAGGCCGCCAGAAGCAGGAGATCGGCGAGGGTGACCCGCAGGGTGAGGATCGTCCCGGTCGAGACCCCGATCGGCAGGCCGAGGAAGGTCCCCCCGAAGACCGGGCTGCGCACCTTCACGAGGACCCCCAGCCGGTCCGCCCCGCCTCCTCCGGGGAGGATCGGGACGCGGATCAGCCCCTGCGGTCCGAAGACCGCCATCGACGGGGCGTAGCGCGAGAGGTTGACGGTCCCAGTCTGCGCCTGGGCGAGGACCTGCCGCAGGGAGGGAGCGAGCTTTTCCGTTCCGGCGAAGGCGACGAGCCCGAGGTTGAGGAGGACGATGAGGACGATGAGTTTTCGCATGCAGTGACTCCCTTGGCGAATTGAGCCTGGATTGTACCACACCCCCTGCTGCGGCCACAAAGCGCGTCTTCTCCGGACGCGAACTCTCTTCTTGGCTTTACAACGCGACCCTGGCTATGCTATCATCGGGGCGCGGTTCTCGCTACCTAAGGAGGCAGATCATGACCCACAAAGCGCTGCTACTCGGTGTGCTGTTGGTTGTCCTTGTCGGGACGTTCGGCCTCGGCGCGGAAGAGCTGACGGTCTACTCACAGGGGATCGCCTGTGTCACGGAGACCCGCTCGGTCACCCTCGCCGCGGGGACGAGCACGGTCAGCCTTCCGATGCCCGCGCAGCTCGTCCCGGAGTCGGTCTTCATCGGCGTCGACGGTACCGTCCTCTGGGAGGCGTACCACTACACCCCCGCTGACACCCTCCTCTCGGCGTCAATCGGCGAGAAGATCGAGGTCCTCACCGCGGACACCGCGTATCGCGGCATCCTGCTCGCTGCCGACAGCAACGGAATCACCCTGAAGGAGGAGAGCGGCACGATCCGCCAGATTCGGAACCCACAGGCGATCAGTTTCCTCTCCGCCCAGCCGAACCTCTCCCCGACCCTCGAGCTCGGCATCTCGCGCAAGACCGCAGGCACGGTCCCGGTTTCGCTGTCGTACCTCACGGGGGGCGTGAGCTGGAGCGCCGACTACATCGGCATCCTGGGTGCAGATGAGAAGACCCTGTCCCTGCAGGCGAACGCGTCGCTCGACAATCAGAGCGGGGCGGACTTCAAGGACGCGGTGATCACCCTGGTCGCCGGCGCGGTCCACCTCGTGTCCAAGGCGAACGAGACGGCCCGCGTAGCGCCGATGGCGCTTTCGGACACGTCATTGGCCGCGCAGCCGGCGTTCGAGTACCACAGCTACTCCCTGTCTCGGACCCTTGACCTCGCGAACGGGGCCTCGATCATCGTCCCCTACACCGCGGGCGCGGGGATCCCGGTGACCAAGCGCTACACCTTCGACGGTGCCCGCTCGGCCGGTGTCGAGGTGGGCCTCTCTTTCAGGAACAGCAGGGCGGAGGGCCTGGGGATTCCGCTTCCGGCCGGGACGGTGCGCCTGTTCCAGAACGCGGCGAACGGGACCCTGTTCCTGGGTGAAGATGCGATCGACCATACGCCGGTCGATCAGACGGTTTTCCTGACCGTCGGTGCCGCGTTTGACCTCACAGGAGAGCGGACGCAGGTTTCAAGAGAGAAAATCTCCTCGTCCATCTACCGGGAGACGAACAGGATCACCCTGCACAACGCCAAGGACCAGGCCGTGACGATCGAGGTGCTCGAGCACCCCAGCGGCACGTGGAAGGTCCTTTCGAGCACGCAGCCCTTCACGCAGGTCGACGCGAACACGATCCGCTTTGTGCTCGAGGTCCCCGCAAACGGCGAGAAGGACGTGACCTACACGGTTGAGTACAGCTACTGACACCGGAGAACCAAAGGCCGAGGAGATGCTTCACCGCTACAAGGAGGCCGTGGAGCGGACGATCCCCCGGCTCGCCGTGAAGAACGGCATGGTGGACATCGATTCGGTCTGGGTGGAGACCTCCATCCCTTACGACCTCCTGCAGGAGATCCTCACCCGGGAGGACCTGGTCCTCCCGGAGAACGTCCAACGGATCAACACCCAGTCGAGGGTGGGTCGAGGAGAACACCATGGAAGATCCAGACGGTCAAGGCGGAGAAAGAAGAATAAGGTTCGGAACTGACGGGTGGCGGGCGATCATCGCCGACGACTTCACGTTCGACAACGTGGCCCGCGTCGCCGCCGCCACGGCCCGCTTCCTCCTGTCGCGCAACCGCAAGGACCTCGACATCTACCAGGACTGGGGCTCGCCGTACCGGTCGGCCGCGAACGGCGTGGTGGTCGGCTACGACCTGCGGTTCCTCTCCGGACAGTTCGCCCTTCACTTCGCGCGGGTGCTCCACGACAGCGGGATCCCGGTCAGCCTCTCCGCGCACGCTGTGCCCACCCCCGCGCTCTCCTACGCGGTCGTCCACCGCAACGCCGCTGCGGGGATCATGTTCACCGCCAGTCACAACCCACCCCACTACAACGGGATCAAGTACAAGGCCGAGTACGGCGGCTCGGCGCCGGAGACCGTCACCGACGGGGTGGAGTCGTTCCTCACGGCGGCCGTGCCGCCCCCGCACTGCCCGCCGGGGGCGGTCGAGCGGATCGACCTGCGGACCCCATTCCTCGACCGGGTGCGGTCGCTCATCGATCCGGGGCGGCTCTCCGCCTCGCCGGTGCACGTCGTCGTCGACTCGATGTACGGCTCGGCGCAGGGGTACGTCGCGCAGCTCCTGCGCGAAGCCGGGATCCCCTATACCCAGATCCGCGGGCGGCACGACCCGCTGTTCGGCGGGAAGAAGCCCGAGCCGCTCGAGGAGAACCTCGTCCCGCTGCGCGCGGTGATTGCCTCGCTGCGCCACCGGAAGGAGGGGCTCCTCGGTGTGGTGACCGACGGTGACGGCGACCGGATCTCCGCCATGGACGAGCGCGGCGGGTTCATCGACGCCCACCGCACCTACGCCCTGATCCTCCGCTACCTCGTCGAGGAGCGGGGCCTGCGGGGGATGGTCGTGAAATCGATCAACCTGACCGACAGGGTCCGCGACATGTGCCGTGCCTACGACCTGCCGCTCGTCGAGGTCCCGGTCGGGTTCAAGTACGCGGTCGAGCAGATCCTCAAGCACGACGTCCTCATCGCCGGCGAGGAGAGCGGGAGCATCGCGATCCGCGGTCACATCCCCGAGCGCGATGGGGTCCTCCACTCGCTCCTTCTCACCGAGATCGCGGCGACCGCCGGTCGCCCGATGAGCGAGCTCGTGGCGAAGCTCGAGGGGGACTTCGGCCCGCGCGTCTACGAGCGCCACGACATCCATGTCCCCGGACGCCTGGAGGTCATCGCCCGGTTGGAGGAGAATCCCCCCGAGCACTTCGCCGGCCGGCCGGTCCGTTCGGTGGAGACCCTGGACGGCCTGAAGCTGCGGTTCGACGAGGGGTGGCTCTTGTTCCGCGCCTCGGGCACCGAGCCGATCCTGCGGCTCTACTGCGAGATGCGGACGAAGAAGGACGTCTTGGACCTGTTGGACGAGGCGGAGCGACTGGCACGGGGAGACCTGACGCTATGGTGAGCGAGCCAAGCGAGGGCTACGACTTCAAGGCGATCGAGGACCGCTGGCGGGACTTCTGGCGAAAGCGGCGGTTCTTCCACGCGCCGACGAAGGACACGAAGCGGAAGTTCTACTACCTCAACATGTTCCCCTACCCGTCGGGGTCGCTCCACGTCGGCCACGGCCGAAACTACATCATCGGCGACGTGGTGACGCGGTTCTACCTCATGCGCGGTTACAACGTCCTCAACCCGATGGGCTGGGATGCCTTCGGCCTGCCCGCGGAGAACGCGGCGATCGAGCGCGGGATCCACCCCCGCGAGTGGACGCTCAACAACATCGCACAGGCCAAGGAGCAATTCCGCGCCTGGGGGATCGAGTACGACTGGGACCGCGAGGTCACGACCTGCCTGCCGGACTACTACCGGTTCACCCAGTGGCTGTTCCTCAAGCTCTACGAGCACGGGCTCGCCTACAAGCAAGAGGCGTCCGTCAACTTCTGCCCGACCTGCCAGACGGTGCTCGCCAACGAGCAGGTCGTCGCCGGCGTCTGCGAGCGCTGCGGCACGGTGCCCGAGCAGCGGATGATGAACCAGTGGTTCTTCAAGACCACGGCTTACGCCGAGTCGCTCCTCGCCGACCTCGACAAGCTCACCCACTGGCCGGAGAACGTGAAGAAGATGCAGGAGAACTGGATCGGGAAGAGCGTGGGCGCACAGGTCCTCTTCCACACGAAGGCCGGGGAGGAGATCCCGGTCTTCACCACCCGTCCCGACACCCTGTGGGGGGCGACGTTCATGGTCCTCGCCCCGGAGCACCCGCTCGTCGACGCGCTCACCACCGACGAGGAGCGCCCGGCGGTCGATGCCTACCGCGCGCAGGCGGCACGGCGCACCGAGGTCGAGCGGACCGCGACCGAGCGGGACAAGACCGGTGTCTTCACCGGCGGGGTTGCGGTCAACCCCGTGAACGGGGAGGAGATCCCCGTCTACATCGCCGACTACGTCCTCCTCTCCTACGGGACCGGGGCGATCATGGCCGTCCCCGCCCACGACGAGCGGGACTTCGCCTTCGCGCTCAAGTTCGGGCTTCCGATCCTCCCGGTGATCGACCGGCCCGATCGCGTGGCGAAGAGCCTCGTCTTCCCGGGCTCGGTGCGCGACGGGATGGCCGGCGCCCTGCGAAGGGAGAGGATCGCCTTCCGATCCGGGCCGGTCGGCGACGCAGGGGAGGGCCTGTTCGTCACGCTGCGCGGCGACAAAGAGATCGATCGCTACGTCGAGCTCATGCGCGAGTACCTCAGGCCGGGCAACTGGGACGAGATCGTGGGCGCGCGGTGGCTGTTCGTCTTCGACGACGGCGTGCGCGAGCTCGAGAGCGCCGCGGCCGACCGGGAGATCCTCGCCCGCTGCAAGGCGCTCTACCCGCCGGTGCGGGAGAACCGGACCGTGATGGAGATGGTGAACCACCTGCCGTTCTACCGCGACGTCCTCTTCCACGCCGAGTACGGGACGATGCGCCACTCCGGACCGTTCACCGGCACCCCCGGCGACCAGGCGCTCGCGCGGGTGATCGCCTGGCTCGAGGAGACTGGTAAAGGCCGCGGGGCGGTGACCTACCGCCTCCACGACTGGCTCATCTCGCGGCAGCGGTACTGGGGCGCGCCGATCCCGATCGTCTACTGTGACGACTGCGGGATCGTCCCCGTGCCCGAGGAGGACCTCCCCGTCCTCCTCCCCGACGTTGAGTTCATCGGCAAGAAGGGGCTCGCCGACATCCCGGGTTACGCGTCGGCGACCTGCCCGCGCTGCGGCGGGCCAGCCCGGCGCGACACCGACACCATGGACACCTTTGTCGACTCCTCGTGGTACTACCTGCGCTACATCTCGCCGAACGAGGAGGCTGCGCCGTTCGTGGTCGAGGACGTGAACCGCTGGCTTCCTGTCGACCAGTACGTCGGCGGGGTGGAGCACGCGATCCTGCACCTGCTCTACTCGCGGTTCGTCACCAAGGCGCTCCACGACATGGGCTACGTCGCGTTCGACGAGCCGTTCGCGCGCCTGTTCACGCAGGGGATGGTCTGCCACACCGCCTACCGCTGCCCCAACCACGGCTGGATCTACCCGCATGAGGTGAAGGACGGCCGCTGCCCGCACTGTGGGAAGACCCTGGAGACCTCGAACTTCTCGATGTCGAAGTCGAAGCGCAACGTCGTCGTCCCCGCGCAGATCATCGACCGCTACGGCGCGGACACCGAGCGGCTGTACACCCTGTTCATGGGCCCGCCCGACCGGGACATCGAGTGGTCCGAGGAAGGCGTGCGGGGCGCGTTCCGGTTCCTGAACCGGCTGTGGAAGCTCATTGACGGAGAGCTTCCCCGCATCACCGCCGCGGACGGCCGGCTCGATCCCGCCACGCTTGACGAGGCGGGCCGCGCGCTGTGGCGGCGCTACCACCGCACCGTGAAGAAGGTGACCGAGGACATCGGCGGGCGGTTCAACTTCAACACCGCGGTGTCGGCGACGATGGAGCTCGTGAACGCGCTCGGCGAGTACGTCGGGGACCATCAGGACGACCGGCTCGTGCGCGACGTCGTCGAGGGGCTGATCCTCGTCCTCTCGCCGTTCACCCCGTTCCTCTGCGAGGAGCTGTGGCGGCGGGTCGGGCACGAGGACGCGGTCCTCGAGCAGCCGTGGCCGAGCTTCGACGAGGCGGCGCTCGCGGAGGAGACCGTGGAGATCCCGATCCAGGTGAACGGGAAGGTCCGTGCTCACCTCGTCGTCCCGCTCGCGGCGAGCCGCGACCCCGAGGCGCTCAAGCAGGGCGCGCTCGATGCGCCGGGAATCCGGGAGCGGATCGCGGGAAAGACGCTCGTCAAGGTGATCGCCATCCCCGAGAAGATGGTGAGCCTCGTGGTCCGCTAGCCGGATGATGGGACGGATCGCTGTCTTCCTCGACCGTGACGGGGTGATCGTCGAGCAGCGGGACTACCTCAACCGCCCCGAGGACCTCGTCCTCCTCCCGGGGGCGGCGCAGGCGATCGTGCGCCTCAACCGGGCCGGAATCCTGGCGATCGTCGTCACCAACCAGGCGGGGATCGCCAAGGGGCACCTGACCCTTGCGATCCTCGAAGCGATCCACGAGTGGCTGGCCGCCGAACTCGCCGCGCGCGGCGCGCGGCTCGACGGGATCTACTTCTGCCCGCACCACCCCCAGGCCACGGTCACGCAGTTCCTGCGCGACTGCCCGTGCCGCAAGCCCGGCACCGGGATGCTCGAGCGGGCGCGCGACGAGCACGGGATCGACCTCTCGCGCTCCTACCTCGTGGGCGACGCCACCGGCGACATCCTCGCCGGGGAGCGCGCCGGCTGCCGCACCCTTCTCGTGACGACTGGGTTTGCGGGAGGCGACGAGCGCTACGAGGTGACCCCGGACCTCGTCGTCCCTGACCTCGCCGCCGCGGTCGAGCGAATCCTCGCCGAGGCCGGAGGCGCCCAATGACCCCGCGCCCTCGCTTCTGTACCGTTGGGCCTTGCTTACCCCGTGCAGCCCTGCTGCACCGGGGTCCCCGACGGCCTTTTGCCATTCGCGCTTCTGTTGTTCAACCTCGAACCTCGGACTTCGAACATCGAACAGGGCCCTCCGTCACTCCTTCTGGAGGGCCCTCATGAAAGCTGTGATTCTTTGCGCCGGCGAGGGCGAGCGGCTCCGGCCGCTCACCCTGACGACCCCCAAGCCGCTCCTCCCGATCGGCGGGCGGCCGCTCGTTGAGCACACGATCGACTGGCTGCGCGGCTACGGTGCCACCGACCTGTTGATCAACCTGCACCACCTCGGCGAGCGGATCGAGTCGCACTTGGGCGACGGCCGCCGCTTCGGGGTGCGGATCAGCTATTCCCACGAGGCGGTCATCCAGGGGACCGCCGGCGCGCTGCGTGCGTTCGCCGACGCGCTCGACGCCGCGTTCCTCGTCATCTACGGGGACGTCCTGACACACCTCGACCTCGACCGGCTGCGGGCCGACCGCGTGCGGACAGCGGGCATCGGCACGCTCGTCGCCCAGCGGACCGACCGGCCGGAGGACTGCGACATCCTCGAGGTCGACGAGACGCGGCGGATCACCGCGCTTCACCGCGCGCCCGGGAGTTTCGCCTACGGAAACCTCGGAAGCGCCGCGCTCTACCTCCTCGAGCCCGAGATCCTCGACTACATCCCGGAAGGCGGTGCCCCCGACTTCGTCGCCGACGTCTTCCCGCGGGCGCTCGCGGCAGGGGAGCGGCTCTACGCCTACGAGAGCGAGGAGGAGCTCCTGGACATCGGCACCCCGGAGCGGTACAAAGCAGCACAAAGGAGGGGCCCGTGATCATCACCCGCACGCCGTTTCGCGTGAGCTTCGCCGGTGGAGGCGCGGACCTCCCGGCGTACTACCGCGAGCACGGAGCGGCCGTCGTCTCGACGACGATCGACAAGTACATGTACGTCACCGTCAACAAACGGTTCGACGATTCGATCCGCGTTTCCTACACGAGGACCGAGATCGTGGAGCGCCTGGACGACCTCCAGCACGAGATCGTGCGGGCCGCGTTGCGCAAGACCGGGATCGAGCGGGGCGTGGAGATCACGACGATCGCCGACATCCCCGCGGGCACCGGCCTGGGCTCCTCGTCCACGCTGACCGTGGGCCTGTTGCACGCGCTGCACGCCTACGCCGACCGGTTCAGCGGGGCGGAGCGCCTGGCGCGCGAGGCGTGCGAGATCGAGATCGACACCCTCGGCCAGCCGATCGGAAAGCAGGACCAGTACGCCGCCGCCTACGGGGGGCTCAACTTCATCCGCTTCAACCGCGACGACTCGGTCCTCGTCGAGCCGATCATCTGCAAGCCCGCGACCCGCCGCCGGTTGGCCGAGTCGCTCCTGCTCTTCTACACGCACATGCAGCGGCAAAGCTCGGACATCCTCACCGAGCAGGTGGGAAAAACGCGCAAGGGGCTCGCGAACCGCGAGCTCGGGCTGCTGGTGCGGCTCGCCGAGGAGCTGCGCGGGGCGCTCTGCGAGGACCGGCCCGAGGCGATGGGCAAGCTCCTTCACCGAAGCTGGATGATCAAGCGCCAGATCGCAAGCGGCATCACCGATCCGCAGATCGACGAGTGGTACAAGGCGGCGATCGACGCCGGCGCGGAGGGCGGCAAGATCCTTGGCGCGGGCGGGGGCGGGTTCCTGCTCCTCTACTGCGAGCCCGAGCGGCAGGGGCAGGTCGTGCGGCGGCTGGAGGCGCTCGGCCTGCGGAAGATCGGCTTCTCCTTCGAGGGCGAGGGAAGCCGGATCATCTACGTGGAGGAGTAGGGATGCGCAAGTACATCACCGACTACATCGACCGGCTGGCCGGAGGTCTTCGGCGGATCGACCCCGCGGCGATCGAGGCCGTGGTAACGGCGCTCGAAGCGGCGAGGCGCGAAGAACGGACGATCTTCCTCATCGGAAACGGCGGCAGTGCGGCGACCGCCTCGCATATGGCAAACGACCTGCAGAAGCTCGCCTCCGGGGACAAGACCCCGCCCTACCGTGCAGTGGCGCTCACCGACAACGTGCCGCTCCTGACGGCTTGGGCGAACGATACCGACTACGCGCAGGTCTTCGTCCGCCAGCTCGCCGCGCTCGCCCATTCAGGCGACCTGCTTGTCGCGATCACGGGGAGCGGCAACTCGCCGAACATCCTCTCCGCCATGACCTGGGCCCGCGAGGCGGGCCTCACGATGATCGCCTTTCTGGGCTCCGATGGCGGTAAGGCCGCGAAGCTCGCCGACCACGTGCTCCTCTACCCGGAGACCCACTACGGCCGCATCGAGGACGCCCACCTCGTGCTCGAGCACCTGATCGCGAACTACCTGCGCGACCTGCCCCAAGACCCGCTTGAAAAGGGCGGGAAGATCGGGTAACAAGAGAACGAACCACGGGGCCTTAGCTCAGTTGGGAGAGCGCTTGCATGGCATGCAAGAGGTGAGGGGT
>CAZBWD010000019.1:0-16251 GCA_964495585.1 uncultured Thermotogae bacterium | reverse complement strand
CCCCTGTTGCGTAGGACTCCACAGGGCAAGCAAGCTGCTACAACGAGAAAGTTTTTCATAGCGTTATGCCCCGCGCCCAACGGCCGGCCTCAGGTGAGACGAAACAGGCGGGCGAGCCAACTGATCTTGTAGTGCCTGGCGTAGTCGAGCACCGCCTGTTCGAGGTTCACCTCCGGCCCGTAGCGCTCCCGCAGATAGTACAGGTGTTCGGACACCCAGATGTACAGGTCGGCCTCGGTGCGCCCGGGAAACTGCCGCAGCACCTCCAGCCGGCGGAAGGCCTCCAAAAGCGGTGCGTACACGTGGTCAACCCACGAGGCCACCGCCTCCTCGTAGGGAATGTCCCGTTGTTGTTCCAGTCCGAGAAAGTAGCGGTGAACGTCGATGTGTTCGAGGATGGCGTGGTAGTGCCCGGGTTCGCTGAACACGAGGTGCTGCTGCGGCCGGAGGTTGTTGAGGTGGGTGTGGCGCAGGAAGTCGGCGTACTCCGCCTTGATCAGGATGTCCTTCTGCGTAACGCCGGCCTCGAGGGGGACGGTGGGCTCGAACTCGATGACCTCCGCATCGATCTCGCGGGCACCCTCCTGACGGGAGGCCGCGACACGGTGGTGCCCGTCGACCACGAAGTACATCTCGCCGACCTGATACAGGAGGACCGGCGGGAACTCCTCGCCCCACTCAAGTGCCGCCTGGAGCCGGTCGATCCGCTCGGTCCGCTCGGCGGTGGGATCCAGCGGCAGGAACGCGCGATCGAAGTCCTGATACCGATTCAGGCTTCCCACGATCCTGTCAATCTCCACCGCATGCAGCCCGCGATAGCGGCTTCCCTTGAACCCCACTTGGTCCTTGACCCAGTCGAACGGGATGAGGAGCGTCGGCTGCCTACGGGCAACGGCGAGGATCCCCGTGAAGAGATCCCTTGCCAGCCTCTTCCAGCCCGGGCTCGTCTTGGCCAATGCACACCTCCAGAACCTTGTACCCGATGACGTGGAGCACCTCGGTACGCCCAAGGCGCGCCCGTTCCGGGACGCCCGCGCGGCGAGTGGTGTGGCCGTGGAGGAAGTAACGCGGATGATGCCGAAGGATGAGGGAGCGGAACGCCTTGAATCCATGGTGTGCTCGATCTTCTTCGTCGTGGATGCCGCGGGGTGGCGCGTGGGCGAGGAAGATGTCAAGCGACCGTTCGTGGAGCAGCCTGTTGCGCCAGAGGATCGGCGTCATACGTAGAATCCGCTTTCGCATCTCCCACTCCGTGTACTGGTGGGCGCCGGACGGCCTGTAGCGGATGCTCCCCCCCAGTCCTCCGACGAGCAGCCCCTTGGCTCTCATGACCCGTCCTTCCACCGACACGCAGCCGCGGGGAGCGGGGATCTCCCCGTACTCGGTCTGAAGCGGGTGATCATGGTTGCCGTGCACGTAGAGGAGGGGCACGTCGAGCATGGTCACGATGTACTCCAGGTAGTCGTACGGGAGATCGCCGCAGGAGAGAGCCAGCTCCACCGTCCCGAACAGCGCGCCGATCTGCTCGTTGTAGATCTCCCGGCTGACCACATCGCTCACGACGAGGATCTTGATGGTCCGCGACTTCGGCACGGGTACTTCATCCTCCACAAAAGCCAGTTCCCTAGAAGAGTCTATTGTCTAAGCCGGACGGGAACAAGCGCTGTTCTTTAACTTCCACTGCATGCCGAGCATCTCGGGCATTCCAGCGCGCTTGTCTCGCCCCAATGCGGCCGGCGTCGATCTGCCCCTCGACATCGCGACTGCTCTCTGCTAGCCTGGTGTTACGGGGCGTTGGGGGTGGTCCGAAGGAGGGACCGGTGCTGCCAGGGTTCGCGGGACTTTCTCCTGTGTTACAGGCGTTAATCGCGACGGGATTCACCTGGGGTGTGACAGCGTTGGGGGCGAGCGTCTTCTTCTTCAAACAGATCGACCGGCGGCTGCTCGATGCCATGCTCGGATTCGCCGCGGGCGTGATGATCGCCGCAAGCTTCTGGTCGCTGCTCGATCCGGCGATCGAGCTCTCCCGGGAATCCGGCCTTCCCCTCTTCCTGCCCGCGCTCCTCGGATTCCTCCTCGGCGGCCCGTTCCTGTGGATCGTCAATCGGATTCTGCCCCACCTGCACATCGGGTTTCCAATGGAGGAGGCGGAGGGATTGAAGACCCACTGGCAACGAAGCGTCCTGATCGTCCTGGCGATTACGCTGCACAATATCCCTGAAGGGCTGGCGGTCGGCGTCGCGTTTGGGGCGCTGGCGACGGGGCTCCCGGGCGCATCGCTCACTGCCGCCATCGCTTTGGCCATCGGAATCGGAATCCAGAACTTCCCCGAGGGGATTGCCGTGTCGGTCCCGCTCCGCCGCGAGGGGATGGGTCGGTTCAAGAGCTTCTGGTACGGACAGCTGTCGGCAGTCGTCGAACCGATCGCAGGGGTGCTCGGTGCGGCGGCGGTGGTCCTCGCCCGGCCACTTCTCCCCTACGCGCTAGCCTTTGCCGCCGGCGCGATGATCTACGTGGTCATCGAGGAGCTGATCCCAGAGGCACAGCGCGAGCAGAACACTCACATCGCCACCTTCGGCGGGATGCTGGGATTCGCCGTCATGATGGTGCTCGACGTCGCGCTGGGATAGGGTCTGCCCCTGCGCACACCGTGTGGTCGCCGGTGTGGCGGCGCTGGGCGGTCCTCGCCTCTGACACCCCTTCATCTGGATCACGCCTTGTGAGGCGCGGTCAAGCGGGGATAATCAGGAGCCGTTCTGCCGCTGCATGGGGAGTGATGATGCGGCGGACCCGGGTGAAGGGGTCCTCGCAATGAGGGACCGGCTGCGGTGTTCCGTCGGGCAGGACGGCCTACACCAGAGCAAAGGACGGTACCGATGGCTGAATGCTACGCCGACCTGCACCTGCACACGATAGCCTCGGACGGCACCCAGACGATCTCGCAGCTCGTGGCGCGCGCCAGGGCGATCGGCCTGTCGATCATCGCAATTACCGACCACGACACGATCAGCCCCGAGCTCGACGGGCGTTCCCACACCCGCAACGGGGTCGAGGTGATCACCGGGGTGGAGCTGAAGGTCGATTTCGACGGGATCCGCGGCGAGATGCTCGGCTACTTCATCGATCCGCGCGCCCCCGCGCTCCGGGAGCTCTTCTCGTTCATGGAACAGGCGCGCAGGCGCCGAATGGAGGAGATGGTCGCGCGGTGCCGCGACGTCACAGGGACCCCGATCACGATGAAGGAAGTGGCGCGGCTCGCCGCCGGGAGCATTGGCCGGCCGCACCTCGCCAAAATCCTGGTCGAGAAGGGAATCGTCGCGACGCCGCGTCAGGCGTTCGAAGAACTGATCGGAAGCGACAAACCCTGCTACGTGTCGACACCGCGACCCGGTTTCCGCGAGGCGGCGCAGGCCGTGCACGGAGCCGGCGGGGTCACGTCGATCCCCCATCCGTGCCTCATGGATGTACCGGAGTGGGAGCGTTTTCTGCCGCAGGTCAAGGCACAGGGCGTCGATGGGATCGAGGTGTTCTACCCCTACCAGAAGCCCGTGGAGAGGCTCTCCATCGCCCCGGAGGAGATCCTCTCCCTGGCGAAGGCACACGACCTCCTGCTGACCGGCGGATCGGACGACCACGGCCCGGACTCCGTGAAGGAGGAACTCGGGAAGGTGCGGATCGCATGTGGGTATGTCGATCGGCTGCGGGCGGCGTGCCGGGCTTAAGCGGATGATCTTTCTCGACGTCCTGCTGCCCGTGGTCCTCGTCGCCGGCTGTGGCGTCCTCGTCGGTCGGCTGATCGACCGCGACCCCGAGATCCTCTCCAAGCTGGCGTTCTACCTGCTTACCCCGGCGCTCCTCTTCTACGCGATCTACTCCCGCCCGGTGAGTGGGGCCGCTCTGGGCACCGTCTTTCTGTTCGTCTTCGTCTTCCACGGCCTCCTGTTCGCCGGAGGGTACCTTGGCTCGCGGCTCCTGGGGATGGGGCGGGACACGCGTGCCGCCGTGATCCTCACCCTGTCGCTCAGCAACACCGGCAACTACGGGCTGCCGATCCTCCTCTTCGCCTTCAAGGAGGCGGGGTTCGCGCTCGGCCTCCTCTACATCCTCGCGCACATGGCGTTCCAGATCACGTTCGGGGTCGCGATCGCCTCCTGGCGCAAGGGGATGTCGATCTGGCGCCTGCCGTTTAACCTGCTCAGGGTCCCCTGGATCTACGCCTTCGGGCTGGCCCTCCTCTTGCGGGCGACTGGGACGGCCCTCCCGGAGCCGATCTCCCGACCGATCGAGCTGCTCTACGGGGCTGCGATCCCGATGATGCTGCTCCTCCTGGGGATCGAGCTTGCCCGGGTGAAGCTCAAGGGGGTGATCCGGTGAGGCGATCCCGCTCACGCTGGTCAAACTGGTCCTGCCTCCGCTCCTTGCCTGGGGGCTCGCCGCCGCGCTCGGGGTACACGGGCTCTTGCGCTCCGTCCTCATCGTCGAGGCGAGCACCCCCGCCGCGGTGAACTCGCTGATCCTCTCCCTGCAGTACAACCGGCGGCCGGACCTCGTCTCTCCGGTGGTCTTCCTGACCACGATCGGGAACCTGGCAACGATGGGGGCCCTCCTCTCCCTGCTCAGGTAGGCGCTTGCTGGATTCCACGACTCGGTTGGGGCGGTGAGGTTCGTGGGGTTCATGGAGTTCATAGGGTCCGTGGGTTCACCGCGTTCGATGGGGGCGGCGAGCAGCGAACGACGGCGCAGCGGAATCGGGGCGCGACCATGACCGAAGGCTAGGAGAGCATACCGTTCTCACCGCGGTTCGGGTAGAATCCCGCTGATCAAGCCATGGACGACAGGAAACAGAACGTGATCTCCATCACATTCCTCTTCCTCGCCGCGCTGATCTGGGGGTTCGCCTTCGTGGCCCAGCGCGTCGGGATGGACTATGTCGGGCCGTTCTTCTTCAACGGGGTGCGGTTCCTGCTTGGAACCCTGGTCCTGGTTCCGGTGCTACTCTTCAAGCGGAAACACAGATCCGTCCGAGCCCGGCCGGCGGTCCGCCGCCGGAAGGTGGTCCTCGGGTGCGGGCTGCTCGGGATCATCTTGTTCATTTCGATCTCGCTGCAGCAGACCGCCCTCATCTACACGACGGCTGGAAAGGCGGGGCTCATCACCGGCCTCTATGTCGTGTTCGTGCCGCTCGTCGGTCTTCTGCGCGGCCAGCGGGTCAGCCCGGCGGTGTGGGCGGGGTGCGTTGTGGCGATCATCGGGCTCTACCTGATGAGCGTCACGCGGGGGCTCGCCCTGGCCCCAGGCGACGGGCTCTGCCTCCTGAGCGCGGTGGGTTGGGCGTTCCAGGTCCAGGTCGTGGGATGGCTGGCGGGAAAGGCTGATCCACTCGTCGTGGCGGTCTCCGAGTACGCGATCTGCGCCGTGTTGAGCCTGGTCGCCGCCGCGATCACCGAGCACGCGACGGCCTTGGGCGCGCTCCACGCCGGGTGGGCGATCGCCTATACGGGGATCCTCTCCGTGGGTGTGGCGTACACCCTGCAGGTGATCGGCCAACAGCACGTCGCCCCTGCGCCGGCGGGGATCATCATGAGCCTGGAGGCGGTGTTCGCAGCGTTCGGCGGGTGGCTCGTCCTCGGGGAGAGCATGGCGACCCGCGCCCTCAGCGGGGCGGGCCTGATGCTTGCGGGGATGGTCCTCTCCCAGCTTCGCCGCCAGCGGCGACGGGTTCCGATCCCCTAGAGCGGGCGTCCCGCGCGTCGATCGAACGCATATCCCGATGGTTGTATGGGACCGTTGGACTGGACAAGGGCGTCCCGGAGACCGAACATCTGGCCTTGGTGGGCCTTTCCAACGGTGAGGGCGGGAAGCACAGCACGGGGACAGGAGCACGAAGGTGTCGCATGCCGGTGCGGGACGGCGGATGAGGGAGGATGGATGACGAAGCGGATCGCGATCCCAACGCAGGGGACGATTGGATTGGCGGACCAGGTAGAGGCTCACTTCGGCCGGGCACGGCACTACGCCCTGGTCGACCTGGGAGAGCACGGGATCGAAGCGACACAGGTCGTTGACGTGCCCTACGGCCGGCAGAGCCCGGACGGGTTGCCCAACTGGCTCCACCGGCTCGGGGTGGAGGCGATCCTCTCGCCGCGGATGGGGCCGCGGGCGAGCGAATCCTTCTCCCAGATCGGGATTGAGCCGGTCACTGGGGTGGAGGGCCGGGTGGCGGCGGCGGTCGAGCGGTACCTGTCGGGAGGCTTGTCGAAGGAGGCGTGAGGCGCTGCGAGGTGCCGCTTTCATGCCGCGCGGCAGGAAGCACGGAGGGTCGATGAGCCAACGGATGGGGTGGACGTTCACCGTCTCCTGCCTTCTCTTTGTCCTCGAGCTCGTCGGGGGGCTCTCGTCGGGGAGCCTTGCCCTGTTGAGCGACGCCGGGCACGTCCTCGCTGATGCCCTCTCCCTGGGCCTGAGCTGGTTTGCTCTGGTCATTGCCCGGCGGCCGCCGAGCGCCAAGGCGTCCTTCGGCTACCACCGCGTCGGGATCCTCGTCGCCCTGCTCAACGGGACGACGCTCGTCATCATGTCCGCCCTCATCCTCCGCGAGGCGGTCGCACGCTTCTTCCTGCCGGTGCCGATCCACACCACGGAGCTTTTGATCATCGCAGGCGTAGGGCTCGTCGCGAACCTCGTCATGGCGGGGCTCCTGCACGGTGGCCACGAGCACAGCCTGAACGTCAAGAGCGCCTGGCTCCATGTGCTCAGCGATACGCTCGCCTCGGTGGGGGTGATCGCCACCGGGCTCGTCATCCGGTTCACCGGCTGGCGGACCGCCGATCCGATCATGAGCGTCCTGATCGCCGCCCTGATCCTCGCCGGCGGCTGGCGGGTGCTCCGCGCGGCAGGGAGGGTCCTTCTCGAGCTTCCTCCCCCGGGGCTCGACCTGGACGAGGTCGCCCGTCAGATGCAGTCGGTCCCCGGCGTCGTCGGGATCCACGACCTGCACGTCTGGGCGATCACGCCGCGGATCCTCGCCCTGGCCGCGCATGTCCAGGTGCAGGACCAGCGGCTCGAAGCGACGCAGCCCCTGCTCGGTGCGCTCTGCGCCCGGCTGCGCGAGCAGGGGATCGAGCACACCACCCTGCAGTTCGAATGCGACGACTGTGCGGAGGGGGAGGTCTTCTGCAACCGGTTGAACGCCTCGCGTCACAGCCTCCGGTAGGGCGCGGCCGGGACGCCACAAAGGTCGATCTGGTTCCGCGACATGGGAAGTGAGTAGAATCGTGCGTTCACTCTTCAAGGGGAGGCAGTCATGAAGCGCATCACTGCTGTTACTCTGCTCGGGCTGTTCGCTTTCGGCCTGACCGGGCTTGCCGCGCCGAGGATCACCGTGGATGACGCGGTCTACGACTTCGGAAACGTGGTCGAGGGAAACGTCGTCACCCACACCTTCGTCCTGACGAACACCGGCGACCAACCGCTCGCGATCTCGCAGGTGGTGACGAGCTGCGGCTGCACGACCACGACCCTCACGAACAAGAGCCTGGCGCCCGGCGGGTCGGCGCCGATGGACGTAGCGCTCGACACCCGCGGCTACGGGGGTCAGACGATCGTCAAGCTCATCAAGGTCTTCTCCAACGACCCGGCAAACGGGACCCTGATCCTGCAGATGAAGGGGACGGTCATGCGGGCGAAGCCGTACAACATCGCGGTCGGGGACCTGACGAACCTCATCTACGTCTTGGTCGATCTGCGCAGCCCGGCGGCGTACGCCGCCGGCCACCTGATCGGCGCGATCAACATCCCGTACGCGCAGCTTCCCGATTGGGTCGACCGATTGCCCAAAGACGTCCTCATCATCCTCTACAGCGCGGACGGCTCCGTTTCGGACCAGGCCGCCCAGACGCTCCAGGCGGACGGGTTCGTCCAGGCGAAGAGCCTGCTCGGTGGGATGAACGAGTGGACGCGCGTCTACCGCGACCGGTTCATCCTTCCATCGCAGGCGACGAAGTAGGCCGCCGCGTAGGCTTTCCGTGTGGGTCGAACACTACTTGAGGGACTTGCGGAACCGGATGAGATCACCGCGCGTGATGATCCCGATCAGCTGCGTGGGATCCCCGCGCGCCATGATGGGAAGCCTGCCGACTCCCTGCCGCCCCATCCGATCCCAGGCGACATCCAGCGTCTCGTCGGGGTAAGCGACGATCGGAGCCTGCCGCACGATCTCCTTCGTCGGCAGGTCCTCGTCCCCCTGCCGGATCGCGCGCATCACCTCACGCCCGGTCACGACCCCGATCAGGCGCCCATCCTCGTCGACGACCGGGAACCCCTGGTGTCCGGTCTCCAGGATTCGCTCCCACACCTCGCGGATCGGCAGGTCCTTGTTCACGGTCTCTACCGTGGGGCACATCACCTCGCCGATGTGCCGGCTGTGAAGGATGTTCGCCTCGAGATCCTGATGGATATGCAGGCCGCGGCGGATGAGCTTCTCCGTGTAGATCGTGTTCTTCGAGATCAGCCAGGCCACGATGTCGGCCACCACGCAGGCGAACATCAGCGGCAGGATGATGTTGTAGTCACGGGTCATCTCGAAGAGCATGATGATCGAGGTGAGGGTCGCCCGGGAGGCGGCGGAGAAGACCGCGGCCATGCCCACCAGGGCGTACGCGGGGTAGGGGGCCGTCATCGCCGGGAAGAGGAGGTTCACGGCGACGCCGAACGCCCCGCCGATCGCCGCGCCGATGAACAGCGACGGGGCAAAGACGCCGCCGGAGCCGCCGCTTCCCAGGGTGATCGAGAGGGCGACGATTTTACCCGCACCCAGCAGGAGCAGGAACCCCAGGAGGGTCAACCCTTCCTTTCCCAAGTGCTGGTTGACGATGTTGCTCATCGTGTCGTAGCCGATCCCGAAGATGTGCGGCAGGAAGAGCCCGATCGCTCCCAGGGCCAGCCCTCCGAGGACCGGCTTGAACAGCGGGTGCATCCGCAGCCGGTCGAAGAAGTCCTCGGTTCTGTAGAGGGTCTTGGTCTCGAGGATGCCGATCAGACCGGCGAACACGCCGAGTACAAGGTACAGCACGAGTTCGTAGGGGTTGCGAAACTCGTAGGGCGGCACGTTGATCATCGGCTGGGCCCCGAGGAAGACCCGGGAGATGATTGTCGCGAAGGTTGTCGCGATGACCAGCGGCACGAAGGAGCTGGTCTTCAGCTCGAGCAGGATCAGTTCGATCGCGAAGACGACGCCCGCCAGCGGCGCGTTGAACGTCGCCGCGATCCCTGCCGCGGCGCCGCAGCCCAGGAGCACCCGCGTGTCGGCGGAGCTCAGCTTCAAGAGCTGGCCCAGGGAGCTCCCTGCCGCGCTCCCGATCTGAACGATCGGTCCCTCACGGCCCGCCGAGCCGCCCGATCCCAGACAGATCCCCGACGCCAAGACCTTGGCGAGCACGACCCGCGGGCGAATCCGTCCGCCCTTCGTGGCGACCGCCTCCATGACCTCGGGGACGCCGTGCCCCTTGGTCTCGGGCGCGAAGTAGTACGTGATCAGGCCGACCAGGAGCCCTCCGACGGCGGGCAGAAGGATCACCCATGGCCCCAGGCGGTTCTCCAGGGGCGAGATGAAGTGCACGGACATGCGCTGGAAGAAGAAGAGGTCGTTCACCCAGTAGATGAACCAGCGGAAGATGATCGCCCCGAATCCCCCGACCACCCCTACGAGGACGGCGAGTAGGTTCACATTGAGGTTCTGTAATACGAACCGCCGCAGAACAGCGTTTGAGTCCTGATTTCTGAACCCCTTCATGGTGCGGATTATAGCTGGGCGCTACCGGGGACGCGAGGTCGGAGCGACCGGTGTGGCGGCAACAGAACCACCGTAGCGGTTTGAGTCGGCGCCATCCCGGGTGTACATTTGACGAACCACGCATTCCCAAGGAGGAAGACGATGAGAAGAACCCTGATCCTTGCGCTGCTCGCGGTCGCGAGCCTGGGGCTTGTCACCCTGGCCGCCCCGAAGATCGCAAGCGACACGCTGTCCTATGACTTCGGCACGGTGCTCGAGGGGACGGTCGTGAGTCACACGTTCGTCCTCACGAACTCCGGCGACGCGCCGCTGACGGTCTCCGGCGTGACGACAAGCTGCGGCTGCACCACCGCTGCGCTCGCCAAGTCGACGCTCGCTCCCGGCGAGTCGGTCGACCTGACGGTCCACTTCAATTCGGCCCACTACCAGGGACAGGTCCAGAAGACGGTCTACGTCCGGTCGGACGATCCAGCCACCCCGCAGCTGACGCTCTCCCTGAGCGGAACCGTCACCGCGCTCCAGCCCTACCAGATCTCGGCCGGTGACCTGAGCGACCTCTTCTACCTGTTGATCGACCTGCGGAGTCCCGACGACTACGCGGCGTCTCACCTGATGGGTGCGATCAACATCCCCGACGCGCAGCTCCCCGACCGGCTGGGTCAGCTTCCCAAGGAGAGCCTGATCATCCTCTACGATCAGGACGGTTCGCTATCGGACAAGGCGGCACAGATGATGAACAGCAACGGGTTCCCCGCGGCGAAGAGCCTGGCCGGAGGGTTCGCCGGCTGGGTGAGCGCCTACGGGGACAAGTACGTCGTCTCCTCGGACAAGACGTAGGAGCGGGGATCCTGCGCCGTCTTCACGTCTCGGCAAGCCAGCAGGTGCGGGTAGGGCTGTGCGAGAGCCGTACCGCGCGGTCGGGCGGGTTTCTCCGTCAGCCTTGAGCGACGCTGTCGCCTCTGGCTACGGGCTCGGTGTCGCCGCGAGCCGCTGGCGGAGCCGGCGCGCTTCCCGAATGGCTTCGGGGATCCCGAGCCGATCGAGCGTCTCGTCCCGCGGCACGCCGAGCTCGTCGAACCCCATCTCCTCGTAGTACCGGCGGACATCGCGCGCCGTCTGGTCACGTGACGCGGCCCGCCCCGCGGCGGGCCCGCTCGGCAATGGCTCGTAGAAGCGCGGCGGGTTGTCGTCATCGCGCCGCGGATCCCAGAACACATCCGGTCCACCCAGCAGGAGCAGCAGCCGCTGCAGCTGGAGGATCCGTGGGCCGATCTCCTCGAACCAGGCCTGCGGGGTCAGGCCGAACCCCGTGATCGCGTCGGCGAAGTCGATGAGGCGGTCGAACTCCGAGCGAGCGGCGAACAGGCAGATCGCCGCCGAGTCGTGGAAGAGGCTGCGCAGCTCGCGGGAGTAGGTCCGTGCCGGCAGGCCGCCGGTCGAGGTGTGATCCCCACCCTGGGTGGAGACGGCGTAACCGATCGGGTCGCTGATGAAGTCCTGTCGGCTCCGAATCCCGTGCGCCCCAACGCCGATCCCCTTGACCTGGACGGCGTAAGGGAGGAGATCGGCGCGCTTGGCCTCTCCGATCGCGACGGCCGCCCGGTAGGTCCCCTCCGCGAGGGCGGCGCCGATCCCCTGGCGATGGACGATCTGTGCCATCAGCCGCGCGAACGCCGCCTCGTCCCCCCAGGAGAGCGCATACCCGATGTCGTCCCGCGTCAGGATCCCCCGCGCGTAGAGCTCGGCCGCGAAGCCCATGACGTTTCCCGCGTTGATCGCGTCGAACCCCAGCTCATCCGCACGAGAGGAGAGGTAGACGATCTTCTCCGCCTCGAAGATGCCGAGGTTCGCCCCGAGGTAGGCCATCAGCTCGTAGTCCGGGCCGTCGGTGATCGATCCGGCGTAGCGGCCGTGGCGCAGGCAGGAGACCTTCATGCAGTTGACCGGACAGCCGTAGTCCGCCCACCGCTTCTTGACCCAGGCGCGCGCCTCGAACTGCGCGACGCTGATCCGCGGGTCCTCATGCCACTCCTCCTGCCAGTTGCGGATCGGCTCGGAGGAGCTCTCGTTGGCGAAGCCGTATCCCCCGCCCGCGGTGCCCCAAACCCCGAACGGCACCTTGCCGACCATGTCGGCGTGGAACGCCTCGATCCCCTGACGGACCCGCTGCGGATCGTGCGCCGTGGGCAGGGGACCATTTCCCTTGACGAGGATCGCCTTCACGTTCTTGCTGCCCATCACCGCCCCCATGCCACCGTATCCCGCGGCGTGTGCGATCTTCGCCATCACGGCGGCGAAGCGGACCCGGGCCTCGCCGGCCGGGCCGATGTAGAGCATCGCTGGTTCGGTCGGAACCCCGGTCCCCCTCTCTCGCTCGATTAGCGCCGTGTGCGCGTCCCGCAGGAGGGTTCGGTGAAGGCGGATCCCGCCCATTCCCCAGTACGGCGATGCGTCCCGCAGCTCGACGTGGTCGTCATGCACCAGGAGGTACACCGGCACGCTTGCCCTCCCGCGCAGGATGATCCCGTCGTAGCCCGCGGCCCGGAGCTCGAGGCCCACCTCGCTGCTCGCCACGCTGCCAACGACGCCGCTCGACTCCGGCGACTTGGCTACAAGAGCGGTCTTGATCCCTGGGTAGTAGCCGGTCATCGGTCCGGTCAGGACGAGGAGGAGGTTCTCCGCCCCCAGCGGGTCGACGGTCTCCCACCGCTCGCCGAGCGCCTCCCACAGGAGGGCGGTCCCCAGGCCGCGGCCGCCGAGGAAGCGACGGAACAGCTCTGGTGCGACCGGCCTCGTCCGCACGCGGCGTTGCCCGAGATCCACATCGATCAGCCGTTCGGCGTACCCGTTCATTCCGATCCCCCCTCGATCGCAGCACCGTAGAGGTTCGCGGCGACCGCGTCGTTCCGCGCCACCGGGTCGTTGGCAAAGGTCCTGTAGACCGGTCGGTACGTCTCAGAGAGCACCTCAAGCGCCCCGTGCCCCGCCTTCTGGCAGACCGCGACGCAACGGGGATCTCCGCCACACAGGTCACAGATGAGGACGTTCTTCTTGCCCGGCGGGATGCGCGGTACAGACCCAGGACAGGCGGTCGTGCAGGTGCCGCAGGCGGTGCACGCCGCCTCGCGGACGCGCACCGCACCGGTCCGTTCGTCCACGGACAGGGCGCCAGCCGGGCAGGCGGCGACACAGGGAGCGGTGTCGCACTGCACGCAGAGGTTGGGCGTGCAGGCGCCGGGGAAGCGTTCGAAGATGCGGATCCGGGAGGCCTCCGGCCAGATCGTCCCTTCATGAGACAGGGCACAGACCACCTCGCACAGCCGGCACCCGCTGCAGCGCTCCGGACTTGTCACGATCCACACGCGTGAAGCTGCTTCGGTCATCGTTGGTTCCTCCTCTCTTGCCCCCGGCACCGCGAACGAGCCCTGGATCACACTCTCGGGTCCGCCACCGGCCCGCCCGTGGTGGGGATTGTACTGCGCTACCCGCCGCGCATCAGAAAAGAAAGGATGGAAAGCGTCCCTTGGCGGGTGACCGCACGGATCGATTCCAAGAGGTGGATGGACTATGATATCCGGGTGATCATGAATTGCCGTGATCCGACCGCCGGGTGAATCGAACCGACCCGGCGGACCGCTGTTGCACGGTCGACCGGCACGGCACAGGGATGAGGCAAGGAGGCAAGGTGAGACGATCCGGATTTCGGGCCGCGGCGTGCGGCCCGCTCACTATCCTCGCGGCCACGGCGTGTCTTCTTCTCGGCTTCTCGGTTCTCGTACAGGCGACGCAGCTCGTGCTCTTCTACGAGAACGGCTGCCCCCACTGCGCCGAGATGGAGTCGGTCCTCGATTCGAGCGCCCCCAAGTACCCGCAGCTCGAGGTCCTTTCCTACGAGATCCACGATCAGAAGGCGCACGAGCTCCTCGAGCAGCTCCTCTCGGCCTACGCCGTGCCGCTCGGCTCGGTGCCGATCCTGTTCATCGGGAACGTTGCGCTCGTCGGCGGGACATTCTACGGCCTCTACTCGACGCCGACCCCCTTGAGCGGCCGTGCCGAAGAGATGACCCTGGACCAGGTGATCGGAGACGCGATCGCGCAGGACGCGCCGTCCCCGCTTGTACGGGTCAAGCCGACACAGCGCAAGGGTCTGGGCGATCAGTTGACCCTCCCGGCGGTCGTGCTCGCGGCGGCGGCCGATTCGGTGAACCCCTGCACGTTCGCTGTGCTCGTCTTGCTCCTGGGGACCCTGCTCGTGGCCGGTAAGCGGGGGAAGGTCCTTCAGGCCGGGCTCGCCTTCACCGGGGCGATCTACGTCTCCTACTTTCTGATGGGGCTGGGGATCTTCTCGGCGATCCAAGCGGCAGGGGTTCAACGGCCGTTCATCCTTGTGGTGTCGGGGCTCGCGATCCTGCTCGGGCTGTGGAACATGAAGGACTACTTCGCCTACGGGAAGTGGTTCTCGATCGAGGTGCCGAAGCGCTGGCAGCCGACGGTGAAGCGGCTCACCGCATCGGTCGTCTCGGTCCCTGGGGCGTTCCTCGTCGGGGTGCTCGATTCGCTCTTCCTTCTGCCTTGCTCGTCCGGGCCGTACATCGCTATCCTCGCCCTGTTGTCGAAGACGGCAACGCGTAGCCAGGGGGTTCCACTGCTCTTGTTCTACAACCTGATCTTCATCCTGCCGCTTCTGTTCATCACGCTCGCGGTCCACTTCGGGTACACGACCACGGCGCGGGCGGAGCGCTGGCGCTCGGCGCGCCTGGGAAAGTTGCACTTGATCTCAGGCCTGATCATGCTCCTGCTCGGCGCGGGGATGATCGTGGTCCTTCAGCTTGGCTATCTATAGGGAGGGAAGATGACCCGAGAGCCCATTCTGACCGTTGCCTTGATCGGCGCGCTGCTCTGCCTCGTCGTACCGATCGCCACCGCGCAGGTTCAGACTCCATCGCAGGTCCAAACCCCGTCACGGGTGGAGAGCGCCCCCGGGTCTGCTGCCGCTCCGACGCTGCAGTCCGAGCCGGCGCCCCTGTCCGGCCCGGCGATCCAAACCGGCTCGCAGACGGCCCACCCGACGATCGTCTTCTTCTACGAGAAGGGCTGTCCGGACTGCGAAGAGATGGAGACGCTCCTCGCCGACCTCCTGGCCGGTCGGAAGAACGTCACCGTCAACTACTACGAGATCAACGCCCCTGGCTCGATGGGGCTCTTGGGACGGCTGTCGACGCACTACGGGATCCTCCCCACGCACGTCCCCGTGATCTTTGTCGGGGATCAGGTGATCGTCGGAGCCGGACGGGGCCAGGAGTTTCACCTGCGCACGGCGGTCGGCGACTGTGCGGAGCAGGCCTGCGCCTCCCCGCTCGACTACGCGAAGGAGGTCGCCTTCCCGTGGCAGGACCTCATCCTGCTCGTGGGATTCGCGGTCCTGTTCGTCGCGCTCCTCCTGCTGCAGGGGGGATGAGCCCGGGCGAAGAGGAGAACGGAGGGCACGCGGATGAGCCAGATGCAAGACAAGCGGTTTGTGAACCTCTCGAACGAGGAGCTCATCGAGCTCCTGCGCCGTTCGACCGCCGAGGGGTCGTCCGATTCCGATCTCTCCCTTCTGCGGGAGGAGATCGTGAAGCGCAACATCGGCCTGGTGAAGTCGATCGCCCTCAAGTTCCTCCACTCTGGAGAGCTGTTGGACGACCTCGTACAGGCTGGTTATATCGGCCTCCTGAATGCGGTCTCGAACTTCAACCTCGCCAGAGGGATCCGTTTCTCTACTTATGCCAGCTACCTGATCAAGGGGGAGATCCGTCACTACATCCGGGACAAGCACACAACGATCCGCATCCCCCAATGGATCCAGGAGATGAGTCAGCGGGTGAAGCAGGCGGAGGACGCCTTCTTCCAGGAGGAGGGGCGGCCGCCGACCCTCGCCGAGCTCGCAAGCCGGGTAAAGGTCACCGAGTCGCAACTCGTCGAGCTGCTCCGGGGGCGCAACGCCATGACTTATGTGTCAATCGATGCGGAGCGGCGGCAATCCGACCCCACGCCGAGCCTGCCGATGCTCGAGTCGCTCCAACCCGGCGATCTTTCACCGAGCAGCGAAGTCAACCTGCGGGTCGCTGCGGTGATCGAGCAGCTGGAGACGATCCAGCGGCAGGTGATCCAGGGCTTGTTCTACCAGGGGAAGACCCAGGCGCAGATCGGTGAGGAGCTCGGAATCTCACAGCGGCAGGTGTCACGGATGAAGGATCAGGCGCTGCGCGCCGTGCGTGGAAGGCTCTTCCCTGAGACGCAGGGAGATTCTAAAGCACCTCCTCCCTAGGCATAATCACGACATGGGTGGGGGAAACATGAAGGAGACATCTCAAGCCATCGACCTCCTTGGCCTGATTGGCAGCGCGATCGAGAAGCTGAAAACCGGCATTGACCTGTTCAGCGACGATCACCCACAGGGCGGCGTGAGAGAGCTGTCC
>CAZBWD010000018.1:0-16463 GCA_964495585.1 uncultured Thermotogae bacterium | reverse complement strand
ACGGTCGCCTGTACGCGGTCGATCGGGATGCTCCAGTTGTTGCCGGTGACGTTCCAGTAGAGCTGCAGGTAGTCGGGGTGGAAGAGGATCGCCCGCCCGACCGTGTAGGAGATCGCGTAGGCGTGCGTCCCGGTGATCGTGCGGTCGGGATCGCCGATGCGCAGGATCAAGTTCCCGCCTCTTCTTCGGGTCGTGTATTGGACGGCGCCGTTGTCCATCGAGACGGAGGTCACGTGCAGCGAGACCGTGGTGGTTCGCCCGGTCGGCTGGCGGTACGCGTAGGGGATCTCCCGCTCGATCCCGTGATAGGGGGTGGTGAACGCGACGGCGAGCGTCTCGGCGACGTGCAGGACGCCCGCATCGTCGAGCGCGATCTGGCTTTCGAAGTCGGTGATCCGCAGGCTCGCCTGGGCGAGGACGCCGATCCCAACGAACAGGACGAAGAAGACGAGGAGCTTTCTCATCAGAAGCCCACCCTGGGCGCGGCCCGCTCCTCCTCACCGGTGAGGGTGTAGAACTCGCGTTCGTGGAAGTGGAAGAGGTTCGCAATGAGGCTCTGCGGGAAGATGCGGATGCGGGTGTTCAGGTCACGCACGACCGCGTTGTAGTACACTCGGGACCGCTGCACCGCGTCCTCGATCTGCTCGAGCGTCGTCTGTAGCTGCATGAAGTTCTCATTCGCCTTGAGCTGCGGGTAGTTCTCCACGACGGCGAACAGCGACTTGAGCGCGCCCTTGAGCCCCTCCTCGGCGGCGGCCTGCTCCTTGGGCGAGGAGGCGTCGATCGCCCTGGCCCGCGCGAGGGTCACCTGCTCGAACACCCCCTTCTCGTGTGCGGCGTATCCCTTCACCGTTTCGACGAGGTTTGGGATCAGGTCGTAGCGGCGCTTGAGCTGGGTGTCGATGTCCCGCCATGACTCCTCCGAGCGGACCTGCAGCCGAACGAGCCGGTTGTAGCTCAATACCCCCCATCCGAGGATGACGAGGACCACCAGAACGAGAATATACCCGATATCCATGCTCCCTCCTTGCCCGAAGAATCGATCCATTTTAGCCCTGGTCAGCGCCGGGGCCAACTGCTAGGGGGCTGCCCTCGAGAGGAGCGCCGCCGCCAGAGCGCAGAGCACACCGATCCCCGAGAGCAGGGTGACCGCACGCCCCTCGCCGAGCCGTGCGGCCAGCCGGTGGTGGATGTGCCGGCGGTCTCCCCGCAGGATCGAGCGGCCGTGCACCAAGCGGCGCACGACCGCGAAGCCCGTGTCCGAGAGCGGGACCGCCACGAGCAGGAGCGCCGGCCCGGCCGACCAGGTCCCCTCACCACGCGTGAGGACGTGCAGCGTGAGGGCGCCGAGCAGGAAACCGAGGAGCTCGACCCCGGTGTCGCCGAGCAGGAGGCGTGCCGGCCGCCGGTTGAGCGGGTAGAACCCGACCAGGGCGGCGGCGGCCGCGAGGCTGGTGAGCGCCACATGAGGGTCCCCGCCGAGCACCCCCAGGGCGCCGAGCACAGCGAAGGACGGCGCCAAAACGCAGGCCGCGAGCCCGTCGAGCCCGTCGATCAGGTTCGCGGCGTTGGTCGTGGCAAGGATCCACAGGAACGGGACGACCGCGGCAAACGGTCCCGTGGGGATCGAGACACCGAACAGGACACGCCGCACCGGGCCGAGTGCCGCGGCCGCGAGTCCGACGGCCACCCCCTGGCCGAGGAGCTTCTGCCACGGCTGCAGGTCGAGGCGGTCGTCGACCAGGCCGAGGACGAGGACGCCTCCCGCACCGGCGAGGAGGAGGCCGGGAAGCCGCCCGATCACGATTGACGCCCCGGCAATGAGCCCGAGGGCGAGCGCCGGTCCACCGATCCGCCGGCCGTCTCCCACGGCGCGAAGCGGCCAACGGCTGATGGAAACGATGAGGACAGCTCCCGCCCCGGTGACCGCCCACGCGAGGCAAAGGCAGATCAGAACGGATTCGGTCATACAGAGAGTGTAGAACTGAGGTCCCGCCTCAACAAGGTCTGGAGGGGGCGTTTCGGGATGCAGTTGCTTCGGCTACCAGGTGAGCCCCATCGCGATCTTCCACTCCGAGAAGCCGGTCGTGTTGACGATGACGCTCGACGACACGGAGAAGGTTGACCCGATGCCGACCGTCACGCCCATCTCGCTCTGCCCCCAATCGAACAACAGGCCGGTGGAGGTGCCGAAGAACGTCGTCGTGGAGAAGGTGAAGCTTCCCCCGGCGCCCGGTGCCTGGACGACGAGCGAGACGATCTCCCAGTATTCCTGTGGGTAGTAGAGGTGCCCCTCGTCGATCGCGTCGGACTTGAGTTCGACGATCGAGCCGTAGTCCGGGGTCGTGATGACGTAGTCGGCCGTGTTCAGGTTGGAGATGCTGGTGAAGGTCGCCCCGGCGAAGGAGGCCTGGAACTCGACCCCGTTGATCTCGATCCCGGTGATCTGGCCGCCGCTTCCCAGGAGGTTCGTGTAGAATTTCAGGCAGCCGTAGTCGGTCTCCAGAGACGGGGTGAACGTGTGGCTCGCCGACTGCAGGGTGAAGGTGTAGTCGAGCGTCAGGTTGAGCGGCAGCCCGAACAGGTGGAGGAAGGAAAGCTCGACCTCCTGGCTCGAGAATCCGGTCTTGGCGAACGTCGTGACGCTCGTCAGGTCGATGCACGAGAAGAGGTGGGCCTTCACCGTAAACTCCTCCCCGGAGAAGCACGGCTCGGTCCCGTCGAGGGTCGGGTCGACCGTGTAGGTCTTCTTGAGCAGGGTCGAGCCCGTGTCGGAGGCGGACTGGGTGAAGGTGATCCCGCTCAGATCGGCACCGAAGAAGGTGGCGCTCTCCATGGAGACGTCCCCGCCGACGAGTTCCCCGTAGAGGTCGAAAACCTGGCCATAGGTCAGGCCGTAGGGGCTTTCCGCGCCGGTCATCGCGGAGTAGAGTCGGATCGAGATCGGGTAGAAGTTGAACTCGAGCTTGCCGTGGGCGTAGAGGAACGAGCCGGACTGCGGCTCGAACAGGAGCCCGCCGCTGAAGTTGACGAACCCCAGGCAGGCGTCGAGGCCGAACTGCTGCCAAAGCCACCCGCTGAACACGAAGTCGGAGGTGCTCGATAGGGTGGCGAACCCGACGTGCAGGCCGACGGTCAGGGTGGAGGAGAACGAGGAGAAGGGCATCGTCTGCTGCGGCGACAGCCCGATCTCGACCTGCCAGCTCCCGGTGAACGGCCCTGCGGCCAGGGCGGTCGACGCTGCAAGAAGAACGAACAATACGGCAATGGCGATGCTAGTGTACCTCACCGGCGACTCCCCCTTGTCCTGCCTGCGCCCTCGGCGTGATGCATTCGGACTCCTTGTTTTCTGGTCGTCTGACCGTACCGCGGGCGGTCTTCTTCCTCTACGCGGTTCGACCGGGAGGGAGGGGAAATCGGTCACCCGCGGGATCAGCCTGCGTCCCCCGCTTGGGTGACCGCCTTTTGGGCCGGGTTGGAAGCGGGGTGAGCGCGTGGTAAGCTTTGGCTTCTATGCGACGGTTTGTGATCCTCGCTCACAAGGCCCCGGTGACGCCGGACTTTACGTTGAATGACCTTCCCGGGAGCGCGGGACGGCTCGATGTCCTGTGCCGGGCGATCGGCGCAGGGTTCTTCCTGTCCCACGACCTGCGGCGGGACGTGGAGATGGTGCTTCTCCTGCAGGATCGTGTCCAGGTTCGCCTCGTGGGGGGCCGCCTGAAGCACCTGAACCCCGACGAGCGCTCGACCGCCGCCCTGATCCAGCACGCCCTGGAACGCGTCGAGGCCGAAGAGGCGGAGAGTACCCCCGGCCTTTTCGTCTCGGAGGGGACCCTTTCCGAGGTCCTCGACCGCCTCTACCAGGTCGGTGCCCACCCGCTCGTCCTGCACGAGGACGGCGAGCCGATCGAGTCAGTCAGCCTTCCCGACGATCCCGCCTTCTTCCTCTCCGACCACGAGGAGTTTCAGGCGACCGATGAGGAAGCACTTTCCGGTCTTCCTCGCGTTTCGCTCGGCCGGCGGCCGCTGCATACGAGCCAGTGCATCACGATCGTGCACTACCTGCTCGACCGCCGGGAGGAGGATGAGCGGGACCTCGTCCTGTGCCACAAGGTGTGGGGCGAGCCCAAGGCGCTGCTCATCAAGGGGCTGCTCGAGGACTTCGAGATCCCGGTGAACCTCGTGACGCACGTGCCGCCGTCGGTCATCCCGTTGACGATGGACGGCCTGAGCGAGGTGCGGATCATGGTCCGCGAGCGGGACCTCGAGCGGGCGCGGGAGATCATCTCCGACTACTTCGAGCCGCCGACCGAGGGATAGCCTGGGGTATCAGCTACAGCAACCTCTGACCTCGATTGTTCTGGTCGCCATGGTCTTCCCCCCATCGTTGTCGATCACCGTGAGGGTGACCGTGTAGACGCCACCCTGCGATCCAGCGGACGTGTAGCTGTGCGTCACGGACACCCCACTGTCGGTGAACCCGTCGCCGAACGACCACAGGTACCCGACGATCTGGCCGTCCTCGTCGTAGGACGCAGACGCGTCGAACGTCAACAGTGTCCCCGGATCAACTGGCTGAGCGGACGGGAAGACGCTGAACAACGCGTGCGGGGCGTGGTTCATCGCTTCGACCTGGTGGCTAACCGCGCCCACCGCCCCGCTGGAGTCGGTCACCGTGAGGGTCACGGTGTAGGTGCCCTTGTCGGTGTAGGTGTGGCTTGTCTGCTTGCCGGTGCCGGTGGTCCCGTCGCCGAAGCGCCACGCGTAGGTCAGGATCGGCCCGTTCGGGCTGGTGGACCCGCTGGCGTCGAACTGGATCGTCACCGGCGGGTAGCCGAACCGCGGGGTCGCGGTGAACACGGCCTGCGGCTGGGGAGAGAAGAGACACCCCGTCAGGGCGAGCAGCCCGGAAAAGAGCGCGAGAATGAGGATCGATCTGGGTCTCATCGGTCGTCTTACCTCCGCGAATCGTGGTGCGCCATTCTACGTCAGGGGGGAGCCCGCCGCACGACGCCGGCGGTCAGCCCTTCTTCTCCTCCTTCTCCTCTTCCTCGGACTCCTTCTTGAGCGCGGTGCGGATCGTCTCGATCCGCCTCGCGGCACGGCCGAAGACCGTCTCCTGCGGGAAGGTCCCGTCCTCCTGCCGGCTCCCGGCGGGAACGCCGGTCAGGATCTCGATCCCCTCCTCCACGGTCTCGATCGGGTAGACGTGGAACTTCCCCGTCGCCACGGCCTCGATGACCTCCTCGGCGAGCATCAGGTTCTCCACGTTCTTCTTCGGGATCAATACCCCCTGCTCGCCGGTCAATCCCTTGACCTGGCAGACCTTGAAGAACCCCTCGATCTTCTCGTTTGCCCCGCCGATCGGCTGGATCTCACCCTTCTGGTTCACCGAGCCGGTCACCGCGATCCCCTGACGGATCGGGAGGTCGGAGAGGCTCGAAAGGAGGGCGTAGAGCTCGGTGCTCGATGCGCTGTCCCCGTCGATCATCGAGTAGCTTTGCTCGAAGGCGAGGCTGGCGGCGAGGCTGAGCGGTCGGTCCTTCGCGAAGTGCTCGCCGAGGAACCCTTTCAGGATCATGATCCCCTTGGTGTGCGTGTGCCCGCCGAGCTCGGCCTCCCGCTCGATGTCGACGATGCCGCCCTTCCCGGTGTGGACGGTCGCCGTGATCCGCGACGGCTTTCCGAACATGTAGTCCCCGAGCTGCAGCACGGCGAGTCCGTTCACCTGGCCGGTCTTCGCCCCGTCGGTGTCGACGAGGAGCTGGCCGCGGGTGATCATCTCGCGGATCTCCTCCTCGATCCGATTCAGCCGGTTGTCCCGCTTGGAGAGGGCGAGGCGGACATGCTCCTGCGTGACGTGCTCCGAGCCCTCAGTTCGCGCCCAGTAGGAGGCCTCCTTGACGATCGAGGTCAGGTTGCCGAACCGGCAGGAGAGCTTCTTCTGATCGCCGGCAAGCTCGGAGGAGTACTCGACGAGCTTGGCCACGCCGGTCGGGTCGAACGGCAGGAGGGTCGGTTCCTCCTGGCAGCGGGCGCGCAGGAAGCGGGCGATCTCCTGTTCGTGCTCGGGGGTGCGCTCCATCTCCGTGCCGAAGTCGCTCTTCACCGAGAAGAGCTTAGGGAAGTCCTCGTCGTAGTAGTGCAGAAGCTCGTAGATCTGCGGGTTGCCGATGATGATGACCTTCAGCCGGAACGGGACCGGCTCGGGCTTGAGCCCCTCGGTGGTGGCGTAGCCGAGCATCTGCAGCGGATCCTCGATCCGGATCTCGCGCCGCTCCAGGGCGATCTTCAGCGCCTCCCAGCTCAGGCCCAGGCGGAAGAGGTTGTTCGCGTTCAGGACGAGGTAGCCTCCGTTCGCGCGGTGCAGCGACCCGGGCTTGATCATCGTGAAGTCGGTGATCGTCACCCCCATCTGCACGCGGCGCTCGATCGACCCGAAGAGGTTCGTGTAGGTCGCGTTCTGCTCGACGATGACCGGGGCCCCCTCGGTCCTTGAGTTGTCGACCAGGACGTTCACGGAGTAACGCTTGAACGGGTCGACCTGGGGAAAAGGGAACGGGATGGCCTGCTTCTGGGACTCGCTCTTGCCCCCGTTCGTGAACAGGTCCAGGTGCTCGATGATGTCGCGCTTCACGTCCTCGAGGAAGGAGACCACCCGCTCGAGGTCCTCGTAGCGCGACTTGAGCTGACCGAACCGTGGTTCGATCGTGAACAGGACAGCCTCCCTGGCGAGCTTCTTGATCTCGGTCTCGCGCTCCTCCTCCACGCGCGCGATCTCCTGAAGCTGCTCCTGGATGATGTTCTGGACCTGGCTCTGTTTCTCGCGGATCGTCGTCCGCTCCTCCTCGGGCAGGGCGGCGTACTCCTCCTGGCTGAGCGGCTCCCCCTCCTTCTGCAGCGGGAAGGTGTTGATCCCGATCGGCGTTCGCTGGATGGCGAACCCGAGCTCACGCGCCTTGGTCTCCATGTCGTCGGAGAGCTTCGACCGGCGCTCGGCGAACCGCTCGTTGATCCGCTTGCTGCGCGCCTTGAACTCGTCGGACTCGAACACCTTGGGAATGTCGCGGCGCAGGCGCGAGATCAGCTGCTCCATGTCGCCGCGGAGTTGGCAGCCGGTCCCCGCGGTGAGCTCCAGGTACTGGGGCTGGTAGGGATCGGCGAAGTTGTGGACGTAGCAGAGGTCGGGAGGCTTCGGCGCATCCCGGCTGACATGGCTCAGGAAGTACTCCACCGCCGACATCTTCCCGGTCCCCGGGCCGCCGGCGACGTAAATGTTGTAGCGGTTCTTGACGTCCTTGATGCCCAGGCCGAGCCGCAGCGCCTCGATGGCGCGCTCCTGACCGACGATCTTGTCGAGCGGCTCGAGTTCGGCGGTCGTCTTGAATCTGAAAGCCTTCGGATCGCAGCTGCGTCGAAGCTGTGATGTGTCAAGTTCTTTGACCATCTTTCCCTCCTCAGGTTAAGATTGTAGCCGAGATGCGCATCACGCTGCAATGGACAAGGCTCCTCGGGCTGTTGGTCTTCTGTTTGTTCGTGGTTTGTCCTCTCACACGTGCCGCTGACCCTCCGCAGGTCCTTCCGCTCGTCGATCGCCCCGGGAGGACAGCGTACTGCGACCGGGTGGAGGAGGTGCTTGCCGGGGCGCAACGCACGGTCGACCTTCTGCTCTCCGAGGCACGGCTGGAGGAAAACCCGTTGTGGGAGCCGGTCCTCGCCGCGGCAGGGCGCGGGGTCCGCGTCCGTGTGCTCCTCGACGCGAGCGACTGGGAGCCGTCGATCACGCAGAAGAACCGGCCGACGATCGACTACCTTCTCGCGCACGGGATCGAGGCCCGGTTCGACGATCCGGCGGTCACGACCCACGCGAAGCTCGTCGTCGTCGACCGCACGACCGTCGTGCTCGGCTCCACGAACTGGAACCGCTACGCGTTCACGCAGCAGGAGCAGGCGAACCTCGTCGTTGTCGATCCGCAGGTCGGCGAGGTGTTTAGCACCTACTTTGACCGGCTGTGGGCGGGGACCCTCTTCCCGGGGGCGGTGACCCTCGACTTTGGATTCCTCGAGGAGCCGGGGGCGTTCCTCGTCCCGCTCCCCGAGACGGAGGGGACACTGAACTACACGCGGCTCCTGCTTGCCCTTCTCGGGCGGGCCAGGCGGTCCGTCCACGTCGTGATGTACCGGATGTCCCACTACGCGACCTTTCAGGACAGCCGGTCGAACGAGCTCCTCGACGCCCTGATCGGTGCCTCGTCGCGTGGACTCGACGTGCGGGTCGTGACCGACGACTGCGCCTACTACCCGGAGTCCGCAGACGCCAACGCGGAGGCGGCGGCCTACCTCCTCCGCCACGGGGTCGCAGTCCGGATGGACGACCCCGACGAGACGACGCACGCCAAGCTCGTCATCATCGACGGCGAGGACACGCTTCTGGGCTCGACGAACTGGAACTACTACTCCCTGGAGCGTGACAACGAGGTCGATCTTGCCGCGCTGCGCCTTCCCAGTGTGGCCGTGGCCTACGAGGCGTTCTTCGAGGCCCTGTGGCAAAGCGGCCGCGCCCCTTGAGGGTCGTGGTGGTTTCCTCACGGCGAGCTGCCGGCCTGCGAGCTCACGGTGTACCCGCACTTCAGGCACCGCCACTCGATCTCCCCGCTGATCAGGTTGAACCGCACCGGGATCATCCCCCCGCCGCACTTCGGGCAGGTGGCGAGCGACAAAGCTGTGGGGACCGCCCCCTCGTCCGGGCCGGTGGCGACGAGGTGGACGGGGTCGGCCATGACGAGGTCGACTGTCCCGCTCACGCCGGTCGTGGAGTTCGCCAGGGAGACCTGCCCGGTGACGTTCACCGTGACCCCGTGCCGGGCGACCTGGAAGAGGACGGCGAAAATCCCCGCCATGAGGATCACAAGGACGGCGAGTCCGGTGTAAAGCGTGACCTGTCTCATCATCTTCCTCCTTGGACGCGCTGTGCCGCGTCCGGGACGATCCGTCCGCCTTCGAGGCGGGGAACGATCCGGTATCGATCGACCGACGCACACAGGTGAAGGTCCGCTTCTTCGCCCCGTTCCACGAGCCGACGTCCCGCCGGGGTGTTCGCGAAGAAGGTCGGGATCTCTGCCGGGGGAATCGGCCGGGGGAGCCCCTCCGGAACGGGCACGCCGAGGTGCTCGAGCAGAATGGACGCGGTCAGCGCATCCTCCATCGACGCCTCGCTCCGGTGTCCGGCGAGGAGGATCCCGATCTGCGGTGTTCCCTGCCCGCGCAGCGCGGCGGCCAGGGCGGTGAGGTTGAGCGGGGACCCGATAAGGACCCTGTCCTGGTGCCCGGCGATGGCGAGCAGGGCGGGGATGCCGTTCGATGTGGTCAGGGCGAGGAACGAGGGCGGATCGGGGACCGGCCACCGCAGGAGGTCGCTCGGGGAATTTCCCAGGTCAAGGGCCGGGATCCTCCATCCGTCCCGTTCCCCGGCCGTGAGCACGTGTCCACCCTCCGGCGGCTCTCGTTTCAGCGCGAGCGCCTCCTGCGGGCCGGCGACGGGGACGACGGTCATCCCCCGAGCGAGGGCGACCAGGACGGTGGCGCTCATCCGCAGGGCGTCGAACAGGACGATGGGGCCTTTCGTCGCGAGCAACACCCCGGCGCCGGCGACCCCATGGCC
Source organism: uncultured Thermotogae bacterium (assembly GCA_964495585.1). Classification (GTDB taxonomy): domain Bacteria; phylum Bipolaricaulota; class Bipolaricaulia; order UBA7950; family UBA9294; genus CAZBWD01. The sequence continues at coordinate 6,802 of CAZBWD010000018.1, read as the reverse complement.
GACCCGGGCGATCACGAAGCCCGCCGAACGAAAAGAAGACGGCCTTTCACGGCCTCCACGACGACCGTCTCTCCAGCAGGAATCCGCCCCTCGAGGGAGCGGGCGTTCCAGTACTCGCCGTGGACGAAGACCTTTCCATCGGGGTCGAGGGTGCTCCGCGCCATGCCGGTCTCGCCCACCATCCCCGCGAGGCCGCCGAGCGGCCGCTTGCGCTGGATGAGCAACCCCTTGGAGATGACGAAGACGAACAGGGCGGTGATCGTGCCCACGGTGGTGCCGATCGTTGCCCAGGACAGCCCGATCGCCCGGTTGTGGATCTCGAACAGGCTGAGCGAACCGATGACCAATGAGATCACCCCCCCGGTCGTGAGGACCCCGTGGGTCGGGGTGAACGCGTCGACGGCCATGAGAGCGATCCCGAAGAGGACAAGGATCACCCCGAGGGCGTTGACCGGCAGGAGCTGCATGCCGAAGAACGCCAGAGTAAGGCAGATCACACCCGTGACGAGGCCGAACCCGATCCCCGGATGGAAGAGCTCGTAGGCCAGCCCGAACAGGCCGAGGATGAACAGAACATAGACGAGGTTCGGATCGGCGAGGTAGCCGAGGAACCGCTCGCGCAGCGTCTGCCGGACCTCCTCGATCGGGAGACCGGCGGTGTGCAGGACCTGTCCGTCAGAGAGCGTGTACCCGTCGAGTTTCGACAACAGGTCGGCGTCGTTGTTCGCGATCAGGTTGATCACCCCTTGGCTGAGCGCCTCGCTTGCGGTCAACGAGCTCGACTGGCGGATCGCCTCTTCGGCCCACGTGACGTTGCGGCCCCGCTCCTGGGCGACCGACTTGGCGAAGGCGACGGCATCGTTCAGGATCTTCTCGCTTTCCGTCGTGTTCTGGCTGCTGCTCGTCCCCAAAAGCTCGACGGGGTGCGCGGCGCCGATGTTCGTTCCCGGCGCCATCGCAGCGACGGTCGCGGCGAGCGTGATGATCGCGCCTGCCGAGGCGGCGCGTGCACCGGCCGGCGCGACGTAAACGACAACCGGCACCTTGGAAGCGAGTTCGCCCATTACGATCTGACGCATCGAGTCTTCCAACCCACCGGGGGTGTTGAGCTCGATCACGACGAGCTCGGCCTGGGCGGCCTCCGCCTCGCTGATCCCGCGCAGGACGTACTCCTGGCTCATCGGGTTGATCGACCCGTCGAGGACCAGGCGGAAGATCGCCCCCTGCGCGGTGCAGGTCAGGAAAGCCCCGAGCACAACGAGAATCGTGAGGAGCAAAACCCGTCGTTTCATGACGGATCGACGTTATACGATTCATTGGGCGGATGCAACAACCGCGAATCCCTGCCTGCACGGCTGTTGCGCCAAGGACGCCCTGGCCTGTATCTGGGGGCCAGGTGCTTCGAAGGCGTCCCTTCGGGTATCATCTTCGTCTCGACGACGGAGGGAATCCGAGGGGGAGGCGGACTGATGACCCCGATCAAGGGTGTGATCTTCGATTTTGATGGGCTGATCCTGGACACAGAGATCCCGAGCTTTCGGGCCTGGCAGAGGATCTTCGCCCGCTACGGGGGCGTGCTTACCCTCGCGGCGTGGGCGGACTACGTCGGCCGGGCCCCGGAGGCGTTCGACCCCTGCGACCAGCTCGAGCGCGCGACCGGTCGGGAGGTCGACCGGGAAGCGGTCCAGCGCGAGGAGCTCGACCTGGAGATGGAGATGATCCTCGCTCAGCCGATCCTGCCGGGCGTGGTCGCGGCGCTCGACGATGCGGTGCGCCTGGGGTTGCGGCTTGGGATCGCGTCGAGCTCCTCGCGTCAGTGGGTCCTCGAACACCTGGCGCGCCTCGGCCTTGACGAACGCTTCGAGTGCGTCTGCTGCTCCGACGATGTGGTTCACACCAAGCCGGCAGCCGACCTTTACCTTGCTGCGCTCGACGGGCTCGACCTCCGCCCGGAGGAGGCGGTGGCGCTCGAGGACTCCCCGCACGGGGTCCGCGCCGCCCAGGCGGCGGGGATCTTCTGCGTCGCGATTCCCAACGACCTGACGCGCGACTTTCCGCTCGACCACGCCGACCTGCGGCTCTCCTCCCTGGAGGGAGTGCGTCTCGAGGAGCTCTTGGCGCGGGTCGAGGCGAGAAACGGGGATCGAGTACGGGAAAGGAGGACGGCGGGATGACGGACGCCACCGGTAAGCGGTTCATGGACGGGACACGCTACGAGGCGATGGGTTCGACGGACCAGGAGAAGGGGCTTGTGCCGCCGCCGCTCGAATCGGCGGCGCCGCTCGCTGAGAAGGAGCGGTTCTCCCTGCCCGACCCCGAGCAGGGCGCGCTCGGCACCGCCGGGATCCGGTCGGTGATCGAGGCCCGGCGGAGCCTGCGAGCCTACAGCGACACCGCCCTCAGCCTGGAGGAGCTTGCCTACCTCCTGTGGTCGACGCAGGGCGTGAAGCGGGTCATCCCCGGCAAGGCGACCTTCCGCACGGTCCCCTCGGCCGGGGCGCGCCACCCCCTGGAGACCGCGCTTCTCGTCAACCGCGTGACCGGGTTGCCGGAGGGCCTCTACTGGTACGCCGCCACGACGCACCGGCTCTCCCGGCTCGATGCCCCGGCGGATATCCGGCAGCGGGTCGTAGCGGCGTGTCTCGACCAGGAGTTCGTCGCGGGAAGCGCGGCGACCTTCATCTGGATCGCGGACGCCTACCGGACGACCTGGCGGTATGGGGAGCGGGGATACCGCTACCTCCACCTCGACGCGGGGCACGTCTGCGAGAACCTGTACCTCGCCGCGGAGTCGATCGGCGCGGGCGCCTGTGCGATCGGGGCGTTCTCCGACGACCTCGCGAACGAGGCGCTCGCCCTGGACGGGACCGATCGCTTCGTCATCTACCTCGCCGCGGTGGGCAAGCGCGCCGCCTAGCGGCCCGTGTGGAAAGTGATCTTTCGCCGCCTACCGACCCGCAAGACGTGGTGATCCAGGGGCAGTGTATCCCAGGCAGAGTCCTCACTGAGGAGAATTCGCTGCGTGGTGAGCGAATCGTCTCTCCCTACGGCGCGCTTCTCAGCCTGTTGCTGGGAGCGCTACTTTGGGCTCGGTAGAGCTTGAGGAGGTTGTGCGCCGCACGCTCCAATTGCCGAGCCAGCGAGTCCCCTTCTGGAGGCTGTGGAGCGATTCGAGTGATTCCCTGCACTTGTCCGACCCGATCGATTGGCAAGGATGGCCGCAAAGGGCCGGAATCATTTGATGCCAAGGCTTGAAGAGACGGTTCGGCAGGCGGGCGACAGCATGGGAAAGCGGCAGCAGAGACTGCACAGAAGAGCAGCCTGCCGGGTGCGATGCGCACAAGTTGCCATTTCTTTCGCGTTGGCTCTGCTCATGATCTCGGGTTGTGGACCGCGGTCGGGAGAAACCCAAACCGAAGCTTCGAGTGCCAGCTCGGCGCCGGCCTCGTCTCGTTCGCGGTCTACCTGCGTTTGCACGGGTGAGGGAAGGCAAGGCCGCGGTGTCTCATAGGTCGGATGGGTGACGGCCAAGCGATGGCTGCCGCCCGCGACGGACAAGGAGCTCTGGAGCAATTCCCAAGCCGCTCGCGCCAGCCGGTAGCCGATCCACCAAGAAGGGCGGACCGTCTTCCTCCTTTTCCCTGGAAGAGGTTTGACAGGCGATACGGCATCCGACCCCGGACCACGCAGTGGTCCTGTGTTCTGCAGAAGCAAGCTCGCGCGCCTGATGTGCATCGTCGTGCCTCGCCGTACAATGGAGATGGATTCCCACTGTCGAAAGGCACCCCATGCGCCTACGAATCAACCAGATCTCGATGAAACTGAACTACGAGAGGCCGGACGTGCTCGCAACGCTCGCTCGGCTGCTGAACTGCCGCGAGGACGAACTCGATCGGCTCGTCCTCCTGCGACGATCGCTCGACGCCCGCGGAAAGGACGTGCCGCCCCGCTTCGTGCTGTCGGCCGAGGTTGACTACCTCGGGGAGGCCGCTCCGCCGTTCGCGCCGGGGCGTGTCGATTTGGCCGTTGAGCCGGAATCGATGCCGGTGATCCCCCACCTCGCACCGAGGGAGCATCGCCCGGTTGTGGTCGGGGCCGGTCCGGCCGGCCTGATGGCGGCGCTGACGCTCGCCGAAGCCGGGTGGAAGCCTCTCCTCATCGAGAGGGGAGCGAAGGTCCAAACCCGTAGCCACCAGGTCGAGATGTTCTGGCGGGAGGGGGTTCTCAACCTTGAAAGCAACGTCCTCTACGGCGAAGGCGGCGCCGGGCTCTTCTCCGACGGCAAGCTGACCGCACGCTCCAAGGACCGAGGCGCGATCCGCCACCTTTTTCAGATTCTCGTCGATTGCGGCGCCTCGTCCGACATCCTGATCGACGCCGAGCCGCACCTCGGGAGCGACGTGCTCGGCCGGATCGTCCCAGCGCTGCGGCACCGGGTTCAGGAACTCGGAGGCGAGGTCCGGTTCGGCGCGAAACTTGACGGCCTGCACATCGAAGACGGCGCGCTGCGTGGCGTCACGGTCTCAGGCGAGGAGGTCGCGACCGACACCTGCTTCCTCGCCACCGGGCACAGCGCACGCGACGTCTACACGATGCTCGTCGAGTCGGGCGTGCCACTGGCCGCTAAAGGGTTCGCGATCGGCGTGCGAGCCGAGATCCCGCAGAGCCGCATCGACACTGCCCAGTACGGCCGCTGGGCCGGGCACCCGAGGCTCGGAAGCGCCGGCTTCCGATTGACCCGCAAGCCCGGGCGGACGACACGAGCCTGCTACAGTTTCTGCACCTGTCCGGGCGGACTTGTGATGGCCTGCGCATCGTCCGACGGCCTGCTGACGACCAACGGAATGAGCTACTCGAGTCGAGCCAAACCGTTCGGAAACGCGGCCATTCTCGTGCCCGTCGGCCCGAAGGATTACCCGACCGGCGGACAGCACGCCAGCCTCGCCGGAGTCGAGCTCCAGCGGACCATGGAGCATGCCGCGTTTCTCGCGGGTGGCGGGGATTACGGACTGCCGGCGCAACCGCTCGTCGACTTCCTTCAAGGCCGCGAACCCGCCGGCATCCCCGACGCTCGTTCCTGCGCGCGCGCCGTCCCGGCCGACGTGGCGAACCTCCTCCCCGACGAGATCGTCCGGACGCTTCGCAACGCGCTTCCGAAGATGCTTCGCGAACTCGACGGCATCCGCCACGAGCACGTCCTTCTCTACGGCGTCGAAACCCGCAGTTCCAGCCCGGTGCGCATCGTGCGCGACCCGGAGACCGGCCAATCGCCGGGTGTAAGCGGGCTCCATCCGATCGGCGAGGGATCGGGCTACACCGGGGGGATCGTCAGCTCGGCGCTCGACGGCATGACGTCCGCCCGCCGGGCGCTGCAATCCGTCACGTAGCCCGAGCGCCAACGTCCGATCGGACCATCAAGGCGACACAAACCGCAATTCGGACTACAAACCTGGCATACGTCACCCGATTCCCCCCCCTGGTCAGTGGACGCGTGGCGACTGGGTCTTCGCCGTGCGGCGGGTGACCCATGTACGTCCGGAGCTGCGGCAATGCGAAACCTGGCCCCACCCTCGCAGAGGGGAAAGCCATTGCCATGAGTCTGCTTTCCGAGATCCCCGGAGCGCGCGATGAACTGCCGTTTCCTCTGTTTCCACACGTCCTCCCTTCTTGGAATCAGTCGGCGCCTACGCTAGAATCCGGTAGTAGCGCAGGGGGCTTCAGGAGCTGTGATGGTTCAAAAGCAGAACGCCAGAGCGAGAGTTTGTTCAAGGCGGGCAGCCGCTGGCTTGAGATCACGGATTGTGATCCCAAGTCGGAAGATCGGCGAGCACGACGAGGAGATTCGCCTGATCGTGACGGCAATCCGCCGGCTGATGCCTCCAGCACGGAGGACTCCGCAGATCGGTTTTGACGCGCAGGAGACCGCGGCATGACCACTCCTCAAGAGATCAAGGTTGTGGAGGAGGCGATGCAAGAGACATGACGAAGGCCAAGGAACTCCTGCAGAAGGCGCTTCGCAGCCCCGCCAGCTTGCGGTTCGATGAGATGGTCCGCTTGGTAGAGGCGTTCGGCTTCCGCTGCACCCGAGAGCGAGGCAGCCACCACATCTTCGTTCATGCCGACGTGCCCGAGCTCGTGAACCTCCAGAACGTGGACGGTGAAGCCAAAGCGTACCAAGTCAGGCAGTTCCTGAAGCTCGTGGAGCGCTATAATCTCCGATTAGGAGGTAGACCATGAAGGACTACCACATCAACATCTTCTGGAGCGAAGAGGACGGCGGCTACATCGCCGATATCCCAGACCTCGAGGCCTGTTCCGCATTCGGCCACACCCCCGAGGAAGCGCTGCGAGAAGTTGAGTCGGCCAAGACCGCCTGGCTCGAGGCTGCGCGAGCTGAGGGAAAATCTCTCCCAGAACCACGCTATCGCCCTGCAATCTATCAAGCCGCCCACTGATGGGGTTCCGTCGGCCACAGAGCCACTGCCGAGACATCCACGACAGGAACCTCATCCAGCGGCAGATCAACGGAACGGATGAACAAATCGATAACTCGTCTACGAGCTCTACGGCCTAACCGACGAAGAAATCCCGCAAGTCGGGGTTGGGGTGTCTTGACCGCTGGTTCGAGGAACTCAGCGACTTAAGGTCGCAGGACGCGACGTTAAGCCAGAGCGTTTACCGTCGGGCGCAGTATGAACAGGTGTGTCAATAGCAGCAGGTATTATTAACGAATCGTGGGGATTTCGTTAATCTGAAGTTCCTGAGCCTGAAATGACGAGAGTGGCGTTGGGTTGGGGGTTCC
>CAZBWD010000017.1:0-16584 GCA_964495585.1 uncultured Thermotogae bacterium | reverse complement strand
ATACCGGGAGCGCTGGCACGTGGAACGGACCTTTGCCTGGATCGGCAATTACCGCAGGCTTCTTGTTCGTCACGAACGACTGATCTCCGTGTATGCCGGATTCCTCACGCTGGCGTGCATCATGATTTGCCTCAGGACGCTTTTGAAATGACTTCTAGAAGTCGATCAGGAACACGCCGTCGCGGTGGACGAGCTCGTCGTCGACGCGGACATCGCCGCCGTGCTTGAGGCCGCAGACCATGTCCCAGTGGATCGAGGAACTGTCCTCGACCGGGCCGGTGAACACCCCGCCGTCGGGCATGTTGTTCCTGTCATCGCAGTTGAGAAACGGCCGACCGGCGATGCGGAGCCGCAGGTCGACATCCGGCCCATTCACGTGGACCGTCTCCTTTCCGGCGAGGAAGTCGACGATCTTCTGCTGCCAGGCAGCGAACACCTTCCAGCAGCCGACCGGATCGTCGAGATCGGGAAGGCAGGCGCCGTAGACGAAGTCCTCGTACTCCGAGAGGCCCATCTCCGCGTCCTGCGCGTAGGCGTTCGTCGGGAAGAGCGACGCGACCCAGCGGTACCCCCCTTGGCCGAGCGCGCCATCATCGCGTCCATAAGCTCCCGCCGCGTCCTGCTCGGACGACCATCTTCGCGGGGGGAATTCCCGTCATCTCCTTCGTATTCTCCGAGCTCATGAGGGAGATCGCCGCGTCGGACGCGGGCAAGCACCGCTTTCAGAAGCGGTGAGGCGACCGCCCGCCCTGGATCAGAACCCTGTCCTTGGGCCGGACCCCCACCGAGCAATCGACGAGCACCTCCGCGAGCTTCTCGACCCGTCGGTCCGCCATACGCGCCTCCCCCTTGTGAGTCCAGAGCCCCTTCAAGAGGCGTCATCCGCTGCGCGTGAGCCCGGGAGAGTCCTTCCGGGCGGTGAACCACCTACTGGAGGATCAGGTTCGCGGAGAAACGGTCAGTGTCCGCGAGCAGGAACTCGGCGCTGTGGCCGATCGCGTTCACCGGACAGGCGTCGACGCACTGGTGACAGAAGGTGCAGCGGGCGATGAAGAACCGGACCTTCTTCTCCTCGGGGAGGAACTCGATCACCTTCGCCGGGCAGACGCGGACGCACAACTGACACCCGATGCACGTCTCGCGATCGTAGGTGAGCTTGCCACGCAGATCGTCCGGGACCGGGATCGGCGGGTGGATCGCCGCCTTGCCGGCGCCGACCTTCGCGAGCAGGCCGGTCACGGAGACCGGCATGTACTTCACCGGAAACGGGTTCGTCGCGGGCTTCGAGAAGAGCTGCTTGAAAAGGGTCGCAAAGATCACGCCGTCCTCCTTAAACGATCCAGTCCAGGGCGAGGAGGATCATCCCGAGCAGGGAGATCGCCGTCATCGGAAGCCAGAAGAGCCTTGTCACCTGATCGATCTTCAGTCGGGCGAACCCGACCCGCACCGCGATGACCGAGACGAAGATGACGAAGAAGACCTTGACCAGGAAAAACAGGGTGTCGATGAACCCGCCGAGCGCGCCGGACAGGCCGAGCGGCCCGGCGATCCCGTAGGGGATGAACAGGGCGACGACGAGCGCCGCCATGACGACCACCTTGATCGCGTCGGTGAGGTAGAACATCGCGAGGTTCCGGCCGGAGTACTCGACGAGGATCCCGCCGGCGATCTCCGTCTCCGCCTCCGGGATGTCGACCGGGATCTTGGAGAGCTCGGCCGGGGTGACGACGAGGAGCGACACGAGGAGAAGCACCAGTCCGATGACCCCCAGCGGTCCCACCAGGCCCCACAGCGGGTGGGTGGAGAGCACACCGAGCGAGAAGGTGTGCGCCCCCACCGGAAGGACCGTCGACAGCCGCCAGGCGAGCGTCACGAGGGTGATGGCAAGCGGGAACTCGTAGCTCATCAGCATCACCATCTCACGCTGTGCCCCGACCGAGGCGTACGGCGAGCTCGCCGCGAACCCGCCGACCATCATCCCGAGCGCCGGCACGGCCAAGAGATACAGGACGAGAATCAGGTCGCCGTAACCGGAGAACAGCGGCGCGAACCCCCCGAGCGGCAGGTAGAAGAGGATCGTCGCCACCGCGGCGAGCGAAATGAGCGGCATCCCGTTGAACAGCCAGCCTACGGCGTGGTCGGGGACGATGTTCTCCTTGACCATCAGCTTGGTGACGTCGTAGAACGGCTGCCGCAACGGCGGACCGATCCGTCCCTGCATGTGGGCGGCGAGCTTGCGGTCGAGCCCCTTGTACACAAGACCAAGAATCCCGCTGCCGAACAGGATAACGATGCCACCCCAAATCGCGTTTCCGATCGCTACGCTCATCGACACACCCGCCTTGTCTTCTCCTGGGAGAGCCTGATCAGCTCCTCTTCGACCCGATCCGTCTCGCCGCCGGCCTCGTCGACGAGGTGCACGCGATCCGTGCAACATATGCAGGGATCGATCGACGCAGCGATGATCGGGATGTCTGCGACCTCATTCCCCATGAACTTCGGCCCCCAGGACATGAGGTTGGAGTAGGTCGGCGCCTTCACCTTCCACACGACCGGCTCCTCCTTGCCCCCCTCCAGGCGGATGTAGTGGAAGACCTCGCCACGCGGGGCCTCGTGCCGGCCGATTCCCTCGCCTTCCGCGTTCTTCAGGGTGTTGAGCAGCGCAGCGACCTTGGGGATCGACATCAGCTCGCCCTGCGGCATGTTCTCCAGACAGTATTCGATGATCTTGATCGACTGGTCGACCTCGAGCAGCCGCACGATGATGTTGTCGAACACATCGCCGATCGGCTGCGTTCCGTAGTCCTCCGGGGTGATCGCGTGGAGGTCCATGTCGCCGTAGACGAAGTACGGCATGTCCTGACGGACGTCCTTTTTCACGCCCGAGGCGCGCGCGGTCGGGCCGACCGCACAGAGGGCCACCGCATCCTCGTAGGAGAGCACGCCGACGTTCCGCGTCCGCACCTCGACGGACTTGTCGTGCAGGAAGGCGTCGATCATGTCCTGCAGGAGCCCCTTGTAGTAGTCGAGCGCCTCGTAGGCGAGGTGCGCCTTCTCCGCGGGGATGTCCCGTCGGACGCCGCCGAAGATCGGGATCGCGTAGTCCACGCGGTTGCCCGTGAGCTGTTCCAGGAGGTCCATCACCCTCTCCCTGACGTTCCACGACAGGTACAGGAGCGTGTCGAACCCCAGCTCGTGCGCCCCCACGCCGGCCCACAGGAGGTGGGAGTGAATCCGCTCGAGCTCGCCGATCACGGTGCGGATGTACTGCGCCCGGGCCGGCACCTCGATCCCGGCGGCGTGTTCCACCGCCTGGGTCAGGGCGAGCGGGTGGGAGATGGAGCAGATCCCGCAGATCCGCTCGGAGAGGTACAGGACCTGGATGAGGTTGCGCTTCATCCCCATGTACTCGATCCCGCGGTGCGCGTAGCCCGGCTTGATGTCGACGCCACAGATCTCTTCGCCCTCGAGCTTGAACGAGAACTGGATCGGCTCCTTGAGCGCCGGATGCACCGGGCCGATGGGAACCGAGTAGCAGGTCTGCGTCGAGCAGGCGCAGGTCGTCGGGACCTCGATGTCGAGGTTGATCTTCTCATTGCTCATTGCGTGTCTCCCACTTCACCAGGCGCTTGACTTCCCGCGCCGTCTCCTCCTCGAGGTCCTTGCGCCACGGGTGGACCGTCGCGCCCTCGGGCAGGAACAGGTTGCGGCCGTCCGGAATCCCTTCAAAGCTCATCCCGTAGAACTCCTGCTTCTCCCGCTCGGAGGTCAGCGCGCCGGGCAGGAGGTCCGTGATCGTGGGAAGCCGCAGGTCGTCCTTGCGAACGAGCGTCCGCACCGTGAAGGTGAACTCTTCGGAGCGCTGTCCCCAACCGACGGTGAAGTGGTAGTTGAGTGCCACCTCTTCCCCGAGGTCATCGCCGGAGATCACGGAGATGTGGGGGGTGAAGTTCCGGCACAGGTGAGCGACCGCATCGTGCAGCCGCTCCGGCGGAACCCGCATCCACACATCGGTGACCGACCGAGGCGTCTTGACCCCCACGCTGCGCTCGACCGTCCGGCTGTCGAGGAGTGCATCTCCCAGGGCCTCCTTGAACGAAACAAGGATCTCCTCGGGTTTCATTTGCTCACCCCCGCCTGCTCGAGCGCCGCCACGGCCTTGACCACGCCGTCGATGATCGCCTCCGGGCGCGGTGGACAGCCGACCACGTATGCCGCGACCGGGACCACCTCGTCCACCGGTCCGACCAGGTTGTAGGAGTCGTAGAAGACCCCGCCGGTCGCGCCGCACCCACCGACCACGACCACCGCCTTGGGATCCGGGGTCTGGTCGTAGATCCGCTTGAGCCGGGAGAGCATCGGTCGCGTGACCGCTCCGGTCACCAGGAGGACATCCGCGTGCCGCGGCGTCCCGGTGAGCATGATCCCGAACCGCTCGGTGTCGTAGCGGGGCGTCAGCGCGGCCAGAATCTCGATGTCGCAGCCGTTGCACGACCCGGTGGCGACGTGAAACACCCAGAGTGCCTTCTTGAATGAGACTGGAAGTGCCATATGTTTCACCTTAGAAGCGCCAGAATGATGAACACGATCGCGAGCACCCCGACGACCCAACCGACGTAGTCGGACAGGATGCCGGTGTGCCAGGCCCGGATCCGGTCGTAGTAGGCGGAGAACCCCTTGGTCATCCCCCAGTACAGGTGATCGCCGCGCACGTGAAGCCCCGCGGCGGGCGGCTCCTCGTTTCCTGCGAGAAAGGCCTTGGTCTGGCCGGTGCCCTTCTTGTAGTCCTTCCTTCCCAAGGACCGGATCGCGTAGCCGATGAGGCCGATCCCCAGGAAGAGCAGCGTCCAGACGACCGGACTCCAGATCCCAAAGCCGGTGTTGATGGCGTTCATACTATCCCCCCATCACCGCGCCGATGTACGCATCCCGTCCGAGCCACAGCGCTTTCGCCGCCGGGGTGACGATCGAGTGAACGAAGAACCCCGGGAACAGGCCGAACGCGATCACAACCGCCGCAAGGACTCCCATCGTGGCGAGCATCATCGCCGAGGGCCGCTTGAGCACCGCGGGCAGGAGGCGCGGGCCGAGGAACGCGGCCTGGAACACCTTCAGGAAAACGGCCAGAAGCAGGATGCTCGCGAGAATGGCAATCACCGCCAGGATGGGGCTGAAGCGGAACGTCGATTCATAGATCAGAAGCTTCGAGGCAAAGCCGTTGAACGGAGGCACGCCGGCGAGGGCGAACGAACCGATCATGAAGAAGACAGTGGTCAGGCGCAGGTCGTGCGCCAGGCCTCCCATCCTGTTCAGATCCCGCGTCCCCGAGGCGCGGATGATCGCTCCCGCGGAGAGGAACAACAGGCCCACGCAGGCGGCGTCGTTGATCATGTGGAAGATGCCGCCCTGCATCGCGACGAGGCCGAACCCCGGATGCGCTGCCGTGGTCGCGAGGCCGACCCCCACGCCGAGGAGCATGTACCCGATCTGCGACACCGCACCGTAGGCGATCAGCCGCTTGATGTCGTTCTGGATGAGCGCCATCGTCACGCCGACAAAGATCGTGAGCAGTGCGAGAATGACGAGGATCCAGCCGAGCGTCGCCACGCTGATCGACAGGCCGTAGAGCGTGAACAGGACGCGGAAGAGCCCGTACAGGCTCGCCTGGCTGTTCGCCACGAGGACCGCGGAGATCGGGGCCGGCGCCTCACCGTAGGCGTCGGGGACCCACATGTGCATCGGGACCGCCCCCGCCTTCATCGCCAGCGCGACGAGCAACAGGCCGAGCGCCACCTTGTCGACGAGCGTCCCGCCGATGTGGCTCGCGAGGTAGGCGATGTTCAGGCCATCGTACTGCCCGTAGAGCAATCCGATCGCCAACAGGACGAACAGGCCCGAGAGCGTGTACAGGGCCATCGTCTTGAACGCCGCCTCCTGGCTTCGCCCCTTCCAGACGCGGAAGCCGACGAGGCCGCACGCCGCGATCGACGTGACCTCGAGGAAGACGAAGAAGTTGCACAGGTCGCCGGTCAGCTCCATCCCGAACACCCCGGCCACGAGCAGGAAGAACAGGCTCTCGTACATCGTCCCGCCGGAGCGCTTCCGCCAGTAGGAGAAGCTGAAGAAGAGCGCCGTCAACAGGACGAGCGCGGTCAGCAGGACCATGAACCCGCTCATCCCGTCGACCTCGAGGATGATCCGGACCGGGATGTGGAACCCCGAGGGGAGCGTCAGGTTGAACGCCTTTCCCCCCAGGACGTAGACGAGCGGCTTGGCGGCGGTGAACGCATTCACCGCGACGAGCGAGGCGAACGCTGCGGAAACCAGTCCAATCAGTCCGGCAAAGACCCGCCGCACCTCCGCGCTGATCTTCCCGAGAAGCGGGATGGCGAAGGCCCCGAGCAGCGGGATCGCGATGACAAGGACGGGGGCGTGAGTGGAGAGTGCGGTCATCCTCTGAGCTCCTTTATCTTGCGCACATCCAGGGTGCCGTAGTGTCGATAGACGAAGACCGCAAACGAGAGGAGCAGCGCCGTCGTCGCCAGCCCGATGACGATGCTCGTCAGCGTCAGGGCCTGCGGGGTCGGAAGGACCATCGGTTGCTGCGTCGGCGCATACGTGTAGATCGGAGCGACCCCACCGGTGCGGTACCCGAGGGTCACCAGGAACAGGTTCACCCCCGTCTCAATGAGCGACGCCCCGATGACGAGCTTGATCAGGTTCCTCTTGAACAGAAGGGTGTACAGACCCAGAATCACAAGCAGGATCGAGACAATAAACGGGAAGTTCCCGATCATCATTCCCCTTCCTCCTTTCTCGCGCCGATGAGCATCACCACGACGACGCTTGCCAGGCCGGTCATCACCTTCAGGCCGACCGCCCAGTTCATCCAGGCAAGCGTTCCCGCGGTGTTCAGGAACCCGGGATTGGACCCGATGATGTCAGGTCGCCCGAAGATCGGCCCGTGGTTGGCGAGCAGGTTGTAGAAGAACGTCGACCCGATCCCGAGGAATCCCAGAGCGAGGAAGGCGAGCGCCCCGACCTCCTCCAGGCTCTGCAGGAAGTGGGCATTGAGCTTTCCCTTGATCCCTGCCGCGCCGAAGGCGACGAGCAGGAGGGCGAACGCTGTGGCGACGACCGCGCCGCCCTGGAACCCGCCTCCCGGGGTCAGGTGTCCGTGCATGATGACGTAGAACCCGAACACGATGATCAACCCGTAGACCAGGCGGGTCACCGTGCGCACGATCACCGACATCTCACCGTTCATAGCTCATCCTCCCGTAGCTTCCGGAACAGCGCGACCACCCCGAGCACGGCGCAGAACAGGACCGTCGCCTCGCCCAGGGTGTCGAAGCCGCGGTAATCGAAGACGATCGATGTCACCACGTTGTTCGCCGCCACTTCCGCCTGGGCGTGGCTGATGAAGTAGTCATCCATCCGCGGGGTCGTCGGCGCGCCGAACGGCCGGACCTGCGCGACCGAGAGGAGGAGAAACGCCCCAACGAACAAGAACACGGCAAAGACCACGGCCTTCTTCATCACTTCTCCTTCCGTTTCGTCCGGCGCAGCGCAATCACGTAGATCGCCGTCGTCAGCGCCGCACCGATTCCGGCCTCCGCGATCGCCACGTCGGGCGCCTGCAGGATATAGAACTCAAGGGAGACGAGCAGGCTCGCTCCGGCCAAGGCGATCACCGCTGCCAGAAGATCGCGCAGCCACACGGCGAGCACTGCGCCGGCGAGGATCAGGACGAGGGTGAGCACCTGGATCGCTGCTTGTGCAATCATGACCTCTCCTCCAGCTTGTCCACCACCGCTCGCTTCGGCTTGACCCCGCTGCGGTACGCGGCGCGTGCGATGGCGTGCGCCCCGGTGGGGTTCGTTATCAGCAGGGCAATGAGCGCGACGATTGAGTGGATGGCCAGGGTGTGGTACGCCGGCCCGCTACGGGCGAAGCCGTAGGCGATCACCGCCGCCGTGGTGAAGATCGATCCGAACGTCGTACACTTGGTCGCCCCGTGCAGGCGCGTATAGATGTCAGGGAACCGCAGAAGCGCGAACGACCCCAGTCCGTTGAACAGGAGCCCGATCGAGAACAGCACGTAGATGAGAACGCTCATAGGCCTCCCTCCAGGTAGCGCGCGACATACAGCGTTCCCACGAACGAGAGGAGCGCGTAGATGATCGCCACATCGATGAACACCACCTCGTTATAGGCCGCAGCCAGCACGATCATCCCCGCGACGACAAAAGTGTTCACCGTGTCCAGGGCAACGATGCGGTCCCCGGCCGTCGGCCCCAGTCCGAGCCGGACCATGCTGACGATCATGAAGAAAAGAAAAAGCGCCGCAACGACGAAAAACACCAACGGATCAATGATCATTCCGCGATCCTCCTTGCCCAATCGGGGAAGCTGCCGCAGACCTCCTTGGGCTCCGGATCCGGATTCGTCACGTTGATCCAGTGCACGTACAGATCCCCCTTTTCCTCGTCCACATCCACGGAGAGCGTCCCCGGAGTGAGGGTGATCGAGTTGGCGAGCAGCGTCATGCCGAAGTCTGTCTTCAGGTGGGGGGAGATTCGCACGATCCCCGGGCGGATCTTCCCTGTGATGACCCGGTAGGCAACGTCGAGGTTCGCCTTGGCCATCGCGAGGAAGAACGGTCCGATCAGGTAACCCAGGAAGAGGATGAGCCGTAGCGGATTCAACATGCGAAAACTGCTCCTCCCACCCGTCCGCTCCCTGGCGAACGAGACCCGGTAGGCGATCAGACCGGCAAGCGCAGAAAGAACAGCGCCGGCGACCAGTTCGCCGACGCTCCATAGGCCGACCGATCCAGTGAAAAGGGTCAGGATAAGATAGAGGATGTAGGCGAGAGCCCCTGTAGCCAAGAATGCGAGCATCCAGTTCCTCCAGTCGATATGTTGGATTCCCCGTTCATGACCGCCCCTTGCGGAGCGCCGTATCTTACCGACCCGGATCGGCAGTTGTCAAGGGCTCCGACCCCGGACCCCCTTTCCAGCCTTCCCCGCCGCGTCCGGCCCCACAGCCATGTCGGTGCCACCCGGGCCCGCGGACGACGACGTGCTCCGACTCCGCCACGGCAAGCGCCTTCCCGTGGATCACCGCGTCGATCAGCTTGCGCCGGCCGGCGTAGAGCAGCCGCTGGATCGTGCCGCGCGAGATCCCCATCTCCGCCGCCGCCTCCTCCTGCTCGCGTCCCTCGAAATCGCACAGCCGGACCGCCTCGAGCTCGTCGAGGGCGACCTCGACCACCTCGAGCTGCGAGAGGGGGATCCCCGCCGGCTTGAACAGGTTGCCCCCCCCGAACGCGCGGCAATACCGAGGCTTCTTCTGGCGTCCCATTCCCCTCCTAAAGGTGCGAGAGCCCAGTATACCGGCGTAGTCTGGCATGGACAACACTAAGGAGACGGGTGAGTGAACGCAGAAACTCTCACAGAGAGGAGCGGTTCGCACCGTTGACAATTTTGTGCATATGCATATAATGGGCCGCTGACGAAACCTCTTGAGCAAAGGAGTGATTGACATGCCGGGATACGATCGAACCGGTCCACGAGGGATGGGCCCGATGACGGGCGGCGGGCGCGGCTACTGCGCCGTCCCGGTCGGAGCCAGATCGCTGGGTTTAGGCTGGAGAAGCCGTTCGTTCTGGGGGAGGGGCGTGATCGGCCGTGGCCGCGGTGGCTTCGGGCGCGGGCTGCAGAGAGGAGTCCGCGGAAGGTGGGCCGCGAGTGAGGCACCGCTCATGCCAGCAAGATGGGTGGACTTCTCCTACGACGAGGAGCTCGCCGAGCTTCGCACGGCGGCGACACACCTCGAAGGGGATCTCGAACGGGTCCGCGCCCGGATCGACGCGCTCGAGACCCAGAGGAGACGCGATCCCTCCACCGAGTCCGAAGAAGGAGGACAAGCCGGATGAAAATCTGCATCACGACGACGGGCAAGACCCTCGACGCGCCGATCGACCCGCGGTTCGGCCGTGCCCGCTACTTCCTCTTCGTCGACCCCGAGACCTCGGCCCTCGAAGCCGTGGAGAACCATCCCAGCGCCCATGGTGCAGGCGTGCAGGCAGCGCAGACCGTTGCCGAAAAGGAAGCAACCGTTGTGATCACTGGAAGCGTTGGACCAAACGCCCATCAGGGACTCACTGCTGCCGGGATCAAGATCTATATCGGAGCAAAGGGCACGGCCAAGGAGGCACTTCAAGACTACCGCGCTGGCCGCCTCACCTGCGCTGATACCCCCACAGCAGGGGGGCATGGAAGGAGGATGGTATGACAAGAGGCTGCGTACCAACAGTGGGAAGCGGCGGTCTTAACGACCTAGTTGGCGAGCACTTCGGCCGCGTTCCGACCTACACGATCTACGATTCCGACACCGGCGCGGTGCGTGTCGTCGACAACACCTCGGAGCACATGGGAGGAACCGGCCTTCCCGGAGAAATCCTCTCACAGTTGGGAATCGATGTCCTTTTGTGCAGTGGCCTCGGCCGTCGGGCGATCGGGATCCTGAACGGGAACGGGATCGAAGTCTGCGCTGGCGTCTCCGGGACGGCACGCGAGGCGATCGAGTCCTGGAAGAAAGGAGTGCTCTCGAAAGCCTCAGATAAAGACGCCTGCCAGGAACACGCGTTCCACGACCATCACTGATGCGGATCGCCGTTGCTAGTGGCAAGGGAGGCACAGGGAAGACGACCATTGCCGTTAACCTGGCTCTCTCCCTTGTCGAACGAGAACCGGTCCAGTTCATCGACTGCGATGTGGAGGAGCCAAACGCGCATCTGTTCCTGAAGCCGGAGTTCAACGAGAAACGCTCGATAGAAAAACTCCTCCCGCAGGTCGATGAACAGCTGTGTAATCAGTGCGGAGAATGTGCCAAGGCCTGCGAGTTTAACGCCATCGCCGTCATCGGAAAGAAGGTACTGGTCTACAATGACCTCTGTCACGGTTGCGGCCTCTGTAGGATGGTCTGTCCGACTGGGGCGATCCACGAAGTTCCGCACGAGCTAGGGGTGGTGGAATCTGGAACGGCGCGGGGTTTCCCGTTCTCGCGCGGGCTCCTGAATGTAGGCGAAGCGATGGCTACCCCGATCATCCACGCACTGAAGGAAGATATAGACCAGCAATATATTACGATCATCGATGCGCCTCCAGGGACAGGTTGTCCGACGATCGCCTCTCTCTATGGAGCCGATGTCGCGCTCCTGGTCACCGAACCGACCCCGTTCGGTCTGCATGATCTAAAGGCTGCGGTGGGAGTCGCCCGCTCACTTGAGGTTTCGATCGCTGTAGTGATCAACCGCAACGGGATCGGTGATGACCGTGTAGAGCGCTACTGCGAACAGGAGGGGCTACCGATCCACTTAAAGATCCCGTTTGACCGTGAGATTGCCACGCTCTACTCGGAGGGGACTCCACTTGTCGACGCTCTCCCGGCCTGGAAGGATCACTTCCTCTCCCTATACAAACGAGCAGCAACGCAGGCAAGCTTTGCCACCTCCGTAGCGTCGAGCTTTATGCCCCACGGCATTAACAAACGTCGCACACAAGGTGCGATGTTACATGCCGCCGAGGATGTTCCCACAGTGGACATCGGACCGAATGAGGAGCCCAAAAAAGGAGAGGCGGGATGAAGAGCGTTCTCTTCCTTTCGGGAAAAGGTGGGACCGGGAAGACCTCTCTCGCCGGGGCGTTCGCCTTCTTAGCCAAGGAGAAAGTCCTCGCCGACTGTGACGTCGACGCGGCGAACCTGCACCTCTTGCTTGATCCAAAGATCACCGCTGAGGGAGAGTTCGAAGGGTCCAAAGAGGCGTTAAAGGACGACACAAAGTGCACCTCCTGTGGGAAGTGCCGTGAGGTCTGCCGCTTTGCCGCGATCGACGAGGATTTTTCGATCGATCCCTACCTGTGCGAGGGGTGTGGGGCGTGCGTCCATGTCTGTCCGGTTGACGCGATCACCCTATCCCCTCGGACCTCCGGCAAGTGGACCGTCGCGCGGACCCGCCTGGGTCCGCTAGCGAGCGCTGAGCTCTACCCTGGTGAGGAGACCTCGGGAAAGCTCGTCACCCTGGTCAAGCAGAAGGCGTACGAGTTGGGGAAGGAAAAGAGCGCAAAACTCCTGCTGATCGACGGCTCCCCCGGGATCGGCTGCCCGGTGATTGCATCAGCGAGTGGAGCGAATGCGGTAATCCTCGTCACCGAGCCGAGCCTCTCCGGACTGCATGACCTAAAACGAATCCTCAAAGTGGTCCGCCACTTTAGAATTCCGGCCTACCTCGTCATAAACAAGGCTGACCTGAGCGAGGAAGCCTCGAAAAAGACCGAGGAGTTCGCCGCAGCGGAGCAGCTCCCGCTGCTCGGACGGATCCCCTATGACCGAAAAGTAACCGAGAAGATGGTCGCTGGGAAAAGCGCTGTCGAAGATGCTGAAAGTCCCGCCGGAGCAGCGATGCGGGAAATCTTTTCCCGCTTCACGGAGGCCTTATTATGATCGTCGATGACCTTCTGGCAGAGGTAAGGCCAAAGCTCGCTAGCCGGGTGATCGTTGATGTGCGGATCGGGCTTGGCTACACCGCTTCACTGCTCGACGATGGGGGCTGCGGCCTTTCAGGGACGGTAATCGAGGGGGCGCATGGCTGCTGCACCCTCCTGGCTCAGGCGGGAGAGCTAATCGGTAAGCCGGCTTTGGAGGTGGCAAAATACGCAACGTTCTCAGATCCGGTGGTCTCCTCGGTGGGGATTGCCACAATGAATGCGGCCTTAAACCGGGAGGGGAAGCCGGGACCAAGTCCGCTTGAGTGTCTCCCCATCGATGGGGCAACAGTGGGAATGGTGGGGTATTTTGAGCCATTCATCCCGGAACTTCGTCGGCGATCGAGTACGCTGTACATCTTCGAGCGGCGGCCTCTTGCTCCGGAAGTCCTCCCCGACTGGTCGGCAGAGCGACTCCTCCCTACCTGCGATGTTGCGATTATCACCTCACTTGCGCTCGTCAATGATACTCTCGATCACCTGCTGGAACTCGCGCAGGGTGAGGTCGCCTTGGTCGGACCGACAACACCGCTGTCGCGAACTCTCGCAAGCCATGGGGTGTCACACCTTTTCGCTACAGTGGTTATCGATCCGCGTAGGGTTATGACCATAATTAGCCAAGCTGGCGGAACACAACGGTTCAAGGAAACAGTGAAAAAAGTCTATCTGCGGCTTAAACAAGATGAATAAAAAAGGAGGTTTACATGCCACGACGAGATGGAACAGGACCGACTGGGGCTGGTCCAGGGACCGGGATGGGCCGTGGTCGCGGCCAGGGAGGCCAGGGCCGTGGACGTATGGGAGGAAACCGCGCCGGCGCAGGGCCATCGGGTGACTGCGTTTGCCCGAGCTGTGGAGAGAAGATCGCCCACCGCGTTGGAACACCCTGCTATCAGATGAGTTGCCCGAAGTGCGGGGCCAAGATGATGCGTGAGTAGAAAGCGCGGGGAGAAAGAGGCGCAGGAGGACCTACTGCGTGTCCTCCTGGAACATGTGCAACGTGGGGAAACCCCACGGGAAGAGGCGCTCAGAGGGGAGTTGGCCTCTTCGGAAGAGGAGTTCGCGACAAGTGTCTCCGCCTTGGAAATGAAGGGATGGCTCCGTCGGGTGGACTTGGGTCTCTTTCTTACTCCTGCTGGACTGGAGCTTGCTCGGAAGGTTCTCGATCGCCACGAGACCGCAGAGCGGTTCTTCGCTGAGGTTATTGGGGAGCCGGCTGGTGGGGCCCACGAGGCGGCCGAGCGACTGGAGCACGTCATCTCTCAGCGGGCGCTCCAGGAACTGAAACGGTCGTTGATCTCCTCCGAGGACGCCTCTCCTCTCACCGATCTGCCGTGCGGCGAACAGGGAACCATCGTCGCTGTGAAAGTGACAGGGGAGAAGACGTTCGCCCGCTTGATGGGGATCGGGCTCTCCCCGGGGACACATTTAGAGGTTGTAGGGAAAATGCCGAACGGTTCCATCATCGCTCAGTTGAACGAGGGGAAAGTCGCCCTTGCAGGCGAGGTCGCCCGTGGGATCTTCGTGAGGAAAGGTTAGATGAAATGAAAACCGTGGCCCTGGTTGGTCAGCCCAACTCGGGAAAATCGACCCTTTTTAACTCTCTTGCAGGATACCGGGCGGTCACCTCCAACTATCCGGGGACAACGGTCGAGGCTCTCCAGGCAAGGATCACCCTCCGAGGTACGAAGGTTCATATCATCGATACCCCGGGGATCTACAGCCTCTCCGATGCGACGTTGGAAGAACGGGTGACGAAGCGCATCCTCCTTGAAAGCAAACCGGAAGAGGTGATCAATCTCCTCGATGCAACCAGTTTGGAGAAAGGGCTCTACTTCACTCTCCAGCTCCTTGAGGCCACCCTCCCGGTTCTCGTGGCCCTGAACTTTGTCGAGGAGGCAAAAAAGAAGGGGATCGAGGTGGCGGCAACCCAACTTGCGGGTCTCCTCAACGTCCCTGTCTTCCCCATCCATCCACTGAAGAAAAAGGGGATTGACCCGTTGATCGACGGGGTATTAACCGCCGCGTCCGGTCATGGATTCACCCTCACCTACGATGATCACATCGAGCGGGCGATAGCCATGGTGGAGGAGGCCTTAGTCGGGGAGCTTCCTTTTTCGAAACGGTTCATCGCTCTGCGCATCCTCGAAGGGGACACGGACCTGGAGAGCTATTTGAAGAACATCTTTATCCTCAGCCATGTTGAAAAGGCCATCTCTGAACATCCGAATCTCAAAAGCGATATTGCAGTCAACCGGCATGGCGTTGCCGCCTACCTTGCTCGCCTGGTAACGACGTTCACTAAAGGGGAGCATTCCCGAGATTGGGCAGAGCGATTGGACATGATTCTACTCCATCCAAAGTGGGGATTGGCCATGACTTTCGCCGTTTTCCTCGGGCTCTTCGCCGGGCTCCTTTGGCTCGGAGGGCTGGTTCAAAACTCCCTTTCTTCCCTGATTCAGACCACAATTCTCCCTGAGATGAACAGCATCACCTCTACCTTCCCTTTGTACATCTGGACCATGGTGAATAGCGCAGTCATCGGGACCTCAGCAGGGATTGCCATTGCCATCCCCTACGTCTTCCTCTTCTATTTTTTCCTGGGCCTGCTGGAGGATCTCGGCGTCCTTCCTCGCTTCATCCTCACCTTGGATCGCCTGATGCGCCGGATCAATCTCCCCGGGAATGCAGTCATCCCCATGCTCCTTGGATTGGGATGTACCGTCCCCGCTACGACCACCACGCGCATCCTCGGTTCCACGGCGGAACGGATCAAAGTCATTTCTCTCTTTTCCGTGATCCCCTGTTCCTCACGCACCGCGATCATTCTTGGCGTCGTCGGCCACTTTGCCGGGATCCTTCCCGCCTTGAGCATCTACCTCCTCTCATTCCTCCTTCTGGTGGGAGTTGGTACCCTCATCCGGTGGATCTCATTCAAGCCGCCTGCCCCGCTTCTCCTCGAACTACCGCCCTATCGTCGCCCGGTGTTGAAAGGTGTTGTCGTGAAAAGCTGGCTTCGCATGCGGGAGTTCGTGTATGTCGTCATCCCTCTGCTCGCCCTGGGTGGAGCATCGTACGGGATATTAAAGGGTTTTAATTTAGAGGGGGTCTTGTTTAACCCGTTGCGGTTCCTCACGGTAGGTTGGCTACACCTTCCCAAAGAGGTGGCCACTCCCCTCGTCTACGGTTTTCTGCAGAAGGACCTCACCCCGGCGATGCTCGTCTCGGTATCCGGGACTATGAATATTTCGTCCTTCATGACGCCCCTTCAGATTTTCACCTTCGGGATGGCTTCGACCTTTCAAGTGCCGTGCATCGTCGCACTCGGAATGATGATAAGGGAGATCGGGTTGCGGTGGACAGCTGCGATAACCGGAGCCGCTTTGGCTACAGGCTTGTTGGTTTCCGGGGTGGTCCTTCGCATCATTCTCCTTGTAAAGGGATTTCTAACATGAAGATTTATCTTGATTGTTTCCCGTGTTTTATGAGACAGGCGTTGGAGGCAGCGCGAATGGTGAGTGATGATGAACGGCTGCACAGGAGAGTGCTCGATCACGTAGCGCAACTCCTTCCTACCCTTCCCCTTGATGCCACCCCGGTGGATATAGGAAGGGCCGTGCATCGCGCCGTAAAAGAGATAAGTGGCTGTTTGGACCCGTACCGTGAGGTCAAGCAAAGATCGAACGACCAAGCGCTTGCCTTGTATCCCAGGTTGCAGGCCCATGTGGAAGGATCCCCCGATCGACTCCTTGCCGCCCTCCATATCGCGGCGACGGGTAACGTCATCGATTTCGGGCCAGACTCCGCGTTTGACCTGGAAGGATCGATTGAGGAAGGGCTGACCGAGGGGTTCACCGGGACGGATTACCCCCTGCTGCGGGAACGGCTCGGCAAGGCGGATCGGGTCCTTTACCTCGGCGACAATGCCGGGGAGATCGTCTTCGATAAGGTTCTCATCAAGGAGCTTGTTCGGCTTGAGAAAAAGGTCACCTTCGTCGTCCGCGGGGAGCCGATCCTAAACGACGTGACGCTA
>CAZBWD010000016.1:0-17054 GCA_964495585.1 uncultured Thermotogae bacterium | reverse complement strand
AGAGGCCGGATTCGAACCGGCGACCTCAGCGTCCCGAACGCTGCGCGCTGACCAAACTGCGCTACTCTCCGAATCTTTCACTCTACTGTCCGAGCGTGACGAACTGCGTCATCCCGCCTCGGAATACCGTCAACATCGGAGTGGCGTTGTCCGGCAGCCCCCCGACGATCGTGTTCCAGTCCGAGATCGACTTGATCGGCTGCAGGTTGACGGCAAGGATCACATCCTTAGCCTGCAATCCGGCCCAATCTGCCGCACTTCCAGCAGCCACGTCCATTATGACGACTCCCTGGGTCGAATTCAATCCCAGGCTCTGAGCGATGCTCGACGTGATCGATTCCACGGTGAGACCGAACTTCTTCACGCCCTGCGTCGTGGACGGCGCGGAGGAACTCGAGCCGGGTGTCGTGCTCCCGTAGAGCTGTTCGTCACTTGGGCGCGTGCCCAGGGTGACCTGAACCTGCATCGGCTGCTTGTTGCGCTCGATGCTGACGGCAACCGTCTTGCCGACCGTCTCGAACATCACCACGTGCTGCAGCTGGGACGCCGAGGTGATCTGCTGTCCGTCAATCGCCGTGATCACGTCTCCTGTCTTCAAACCGGCCTTCTCCGCCGGCGAGCCGGAGAGAACGTCCGCAACGACGACTCCCTTGCCGACATCGACGCCGAACTGTTTGACCATCGCCTGGGTGATGTCCTGGATGGTCACCCCGAGCCAGGCGCGCGTGACCTTTCCGGTCGCCATCAGCTGCCCGAGCACTTCCTTCACCGGGTCAATCGAGATTGCGAAATTGATCCCCTCGATTGGCACGTTGCCCGACTCACGCAGGATCGCGGTATTGATCCCGATGACTTGCCCCTGCGCGTTGACCAACGGTCCGCCGCTGTTGCCTGGGTTGATCGCCGCGTCGGTCTGAATCATGTGGTAGTAGTACCCAACGCCGTTCGGCTTGGGAATGTCGCGATCCGGAGCGCTGATGATCCCCATCGTCACGGTATTGGAGAGCCCGAGCGGGTTCCCGATCGCGATTGCCCAGTCACCGAGCTTCACGGCGGAGGAGTCGCCAAGCTGCGCGGTGGGCAGACCCGAGGTATCGCCATCGAGCTTGAGCACGGCGACGTCAAGCGTATCGTCCTTGCCGATTACTTTGGCGGTCCACGTCTTCCCGGTCGTGCTCATCACCCGGATGCTCGTCGCGCCATTGACCACGTGCGCGTTCGTCAGGATCACCTTTTGCCCGTTGTAGTCGATCACGATCCCGGACCCCAACGCCTGCTGCTGCTGGGTCTGCGGGGTGTTCGGCTGCCCGAAGAAGTAGCGGAAGAACGGGTCGTTCTGCAGGTTTCCGTACGGATTCGACACGGTGACCGTGCTCGTTACGTCGACCCGCACGACCGCGGGACCGACCTCGGCAATCGCCTTCTGTACGGCGGATTGGCCGGAATCGGTGATCGCTTGATTCGGATTTACTGATGTCGTCTGCGCTTGAACAGACGTCGGAACGACCGCAAGCTTGTCGGTGGGACTCCCCAGCCATGTGATAGACAGGCCGGCCGCCGCTACAATAAGGGCGACTAGAATTCCTATAACCCAACTTCTCTTCATGGTAACTACCTCCTTCGAAAGACTCGTGAGTTCTCGCTTCAAAGCGTTATGATGTTAGGGGGGGGTTGTGAAGATTCGATGAAGAAAACAAGGCTTGGAAGTGAACTTTCGCGATCCGGGGATCCCCGGATCCGGGCGGTCGCGCTCCTGTCCGGCGGGCTCGACAGCACGCTTGCAGCAGCGCTCATGAAGCGGGCGGGGATCGAGGTCGTCGGACTCACCGTGCGCCACCTGTTCGGGGGCGACCGTCGCCGCGCGGAGGGAATCGCTCGTGCGGCCGAGGCGCTCGGCATCCCGTTGCGCACGCTCGACCTGACCGAGGCACACCTCGAGGTCGTCCGCCACCCGCAACACGGCTACGGATCGGGGATGAACCCGTGCATCGACTGCCGCATCCTCATGCTCAAGGCGGCGGCGCGGGTGATGGAGGAGGAGAGGGCCCAGTTCGTGGTCACCGGCGAGGTCCTCGGCCAGCGACCGATGTCGCAGCACTACCGGGCGCTCCTCCAGGCAGCGGAAGAGAGCGGTCTGGGGGATCGCCTCGTGCGCCCACTTTCGGCGACCCTCCTTCCCGACACCCTGCCCGTGCGGGAGGGGTGGCTCCGCAAGGAGGACCTCCTGGCGATCCGAGGCCGCAGCCGGCAGGCGCAGATGAATCTTGCTTCGGAGTTCGGCATCCGGGAGTATCCCTCACCGGCGGGAGGGTGTCTGCTTACGGAGAAGGCCTACGCCGCGCGCCTGCGCGACGCGTTCTCCCACCTTGGGGCCGACGTGATGGGCATGGAGGATTTCCTGCGGCTGCGCTACGGGCGGCACTTCTGTCTCGGCGAGCAGGTCAAGGTGATCGTCGGGCGCAACGAAGCGGAGAACGAGGCGCTCGCCGGGCTCGCTGCCGACCGGGTGCGGATCGAGCCCCGGGACGTGATGGGTCCAACGGCCCTGGTGGAGGGGACGCCGACCCAGGAAGACCTGCGGCTGGGCGGCCGGCTGGTCGGCCGCTACTGCGACCACACCGACGACTCCCCGATCATCCTGCGCGTGATCGACGCGGGGGGAGCGGAGCAGATGCTCTCGGAAGCGCCGCTCTCAGCGCAGGATCCGCGCCTGATCTCGTGGCGGATCTAGGCGATGAGGGACAGTGCCTCCTCACGTGAGGCCTGATTGGTGCGGAAGATCCCGCGGATCGCCGAGGTGACGAGCTTCGCCCCCGGCTTCTTCGCCCCGCGAAGCGTCATGCACAGGTGGGTCGCCTCGATCCGCACGAGCACCCCGTAGGGATCGAGCCGTTGCATGAGGGCGTCGGCAAGCTGTGAGGTCAGCCGTTCCTGGAGCTGCGGCCGCGCGGCGGCGACATCGAGAGCGCGGGCGAGCTTGCTCGCCCCGACGATCCGGTCCTCCTTGGGGATGTAGACGAGGTCCGCCGTCCCGACAAACGGCAGGAAGTGGTGCTCGCAGATCGAGAAGACCGGGATCGCCTTGGTGACCACCATCTGGTCGTAGTGCGCATGGAACAGGGTCTCCAAGGCCTGCGCCGGAGAGGCGTCGATCTTGTCGAAGAACTCCCCGTACATCCGCGCCACCCGGCCGGGCGTGTTCAAGAGCACCTCGGAGTTCAGGTGCTCCCTCCCGATCCCCTCCAGGATCTCCCTCATCCCCCGTTCGATCCGCTCAAGGTCCATGCGGTCCTCCTTCAGGCCCGGAGATGTTAGGAGTCGAGTGGTTCGCGCGCAACCGCATCACGCGGCGCCGCCAGGCCCATCCCCACCCGACGAGCCACAGGAGGAGGTAGAGCCCGCATCCAATGACAAGCCCGAGGAGGAGGCCGTTTGCCGTTCGCCACAGCGACAGGAGGAACGGGGTGTGTGCGTGGGCAAAGCTGTTGAGGATCGACACCTGGCCGACCAGCCCGAAGAAGAGGAGAAACGGCCGGTATCGGAGGAACCCCATCCCCAGGCCACCGCACGCCCCGAAGAGCAAGAGGAGCGGGTGGCCGACGAGGAACTCCTTGAACCGTGGCCGGGCGGTGAAGACCTTCTCCAGCAGGTTCCTCGTGTGCAGCTCCGCGCCGGTGACCCACCCCGGCGCGTTGCCGCTGCGCACGAGGAGGTAGGCCACCGCACCGAGGCCAACAACCGCCACGAAACCGAAGAGGACGCGGTGCCGCGCGGTACGCGGCACGATCCCCCGCCACCCGACCTGCCGGATCGTGAACACCCCGCCGAGGACCGGCGGGAGCAGGAGCGCCGCCTTCACCCCGCGGAACGCCGCGACCTCGAGCATGAACACCGGCCCGGCAAGGATCGCCGACAGGAGGAGCCCCCCGACCACAGAGAATCCGGAGAAGAGAAGGAGCAGCAAGACGCCGTCCTTCAATCCCGCGTGCGGTCGGCGAAGCAGGAGGAGCGCGGCGGAGGTCGGCACGAGCACCGCGACCAGGAACGCATCCCCCTGCGCGAGGCTCGTCCCGTCGAGCCCCGCGGCGGCAGTGGCGAGCCCCGCGAAGACGAGCAGGCAGGCCCCGGGAAGCCGCGGCAGGAGTTCGAGCAGGACGAGGAGCACGAGCGCGCAAGCCCCGAGGTGAAGGAGGATCCCCACGACACGTCCGGGGTCCGGAGGGGGCACGGAAACGGTGCCGCTCCGGTAGCCGAGCCCGCTCAGGTCCCCGATCACGGCCCGGTAGTAGGAGAGCGTCTGCTGCGCATCCTGCCCGGGGATCGGCGCCAGGATGACCACGCGGATCCCGCGCTCGCGCAGGGCCCGCTCCCAGCGAGCGAGCAGCGCTCCTCGCGAGAGGACCGTCAGTTGCTGTTGCGGGACCTCGTCGGCGCGCAGGAGGCGGTGAAACCCTGCTGCCCACTCCGCCTGCGCGAGCGTCTCCGGCATGAACTCCCGCTGGATCAGTGGGACGTTGTCTGCAAGCAGCGCCCGCAGGAGCGGATCGTCGGCCGCGAGCGGTCCCTCGACCCACACCCCGGCAAACGGCCCCTCCGAGGCAAGACCGACAGGCGCCGCCCGATCGAGGACCAGGACGACCCCGAGCCCTGCCTCGCGGAGGCGCGTCAAGGACGGTGCGCCACCGGACATCAGGGTCGACACCGGCACGGCGACCGCATCGACCCCCGCGGTTCGCAGTGCAGAGAATGAGAGGCCGGAAAGCTGGGTCACACGCACGACGCTCAAGAATCCCGTGTCCTGACGCTCCCAGACGATGCGAGAGACGTCCACCCGGACCGCGAGGCAGAAGGCGAGGGCCAAAGCGGTGAACGCGCCGATCCGAAGAGCTCTCGTCATGACGCTCCAACGGTAGCGCCGGACCGGCAGGCAGGCAACGCGGCCGGCCTAGACGTCCACGCGGGCCGACCCGCGCAGGGCGGGAACGAGGAACTCACAGACCGCAAGGCCGATCCGTGCCGCGGCCTGGTCGGCGGGAAGCCCCAAACCGAACACCTCGACCTCCTCGCCGAGGTCCACCCCCGCGATCCCCGTCACGTCGACCGCCGTGTGGTCGAGGCCGATCGTCCCGACAGCCGGGGCGAGCGTCCCCCTCACGAGGACGGCGCCGCCCGAGGCAAACTGCGGCGGGATTCCCGTCCCGTAGCCGATCGGCAGGATGGCGATCCGCCGGGCGGCCGGCGCCCGGTACCTCCGACCGTAGCCCGCGGTCTCCCCGGGCGCGAGGTCCTGGAGGGCGGCGATCCAGGTGACCAGGGAAGCCACCGGCGTGATCGGCTCGGCCCACGGTGCGGCGATCTCCGGATACCCGTAGAGGAGCGTGCCGAGGCGGACCATGTTGAGATCGGCGCCGGTCGCCTCTTCCTCGTAGCCGACCAGGCCAGCGGAGTTCGCGACGTGCCGCAGCGCCGGCAGGAGGCCTTGCTGTCGCAACCGCTCGAGGAACGCGCGGAACCGCTCGAGCTGATCAAGGGTCTGTTCGCGGTCGCTGGATCCTGCAGGGACCGCGCTCGCCAAGTGGGTGAAGACGCCCTCCACTGTGACCGCCGGCTCGCCGTGGAGCGCCTCGAGGAGCGAGACCGCTTCGGCCGGGCGAAGCCCGAACCGCCGCATCCCCGTGTCCACATTCACCTGCACCTGGACGACCGCACCGCGCGCCCGCGCCTCCTTCACCAGGCACCGGACCACGGCAGGATCGCCGACCGACGGGGTGAGGCCGTGCTCGAGCACCTCCCAGGCCTGATCGGGGTGGATCGGGTTCAGAAGGAGGATCGGAAGATCCACCCCCGCCTCCCTGACCCGTATCCCTTCCTCCACGGTGGTCGTGCCCAAGGCGTCGATCCCCGCCGCCGCCGCGACGCGGCAGACCGACTCGAGCCCGTGCCCGTAGGCATCGGATTTGACGGCGAATAGGATCCTGACACCGGCGGGGAGCCGGTCACGGACGATCCCGATGTTCCTCTCGAGTGCGGCGTGGTCAATCCGGGCAAGCGCGTGGGGCACGGAGCACCGTCCTTCATCCCAGCGGGATTGAGATGGCCAGGGAGTATAGCCGCGCCCCCTGCTTGCTCAACCCCCAGCACGGCCGAAAAGGCGCGGTGTGCCGCTTGCGAACTTCCTTTTGCTCACCTAAACTCACGCCGGCGGGGGACGTCATCACACGAACCGACGAGACCGACGCAGGAGGGGAAGCATGACGAAGAAGACGGACGACCGGGTAGTCGCAGAGAAGGTGTTCGAGGCTGTCCCGGTGAAGCGGGGATACGCGGGACGCACGCTCTACGTGAACCTCGAAAGCGGCGCGATCGAGTCCCGGCCGGTGACCCAGGAGATGAAGGACCTGTTCGTCGGCGGGCGCGGGTTCGGCCTGTGGCGGCTGTGGAACGCGGTGACCGACAAGACGACCTGGAACGACCCCGCAAACGAGATCGTGATCGGTGCCGGGCCGATCGGTGGAATCACGACCTACGCCGGTGCGGGCAAGTCCCTCGTGGTGAGCCTCTCCCCGACCACGGGGAGCGTCGTCGACTCGAACGTCGGTGGCTACGTCGGTCCCTACCTCAAGTTCTCGGGCTGGGACGCCCTGGAGCTGCAGGGCAAGGCCGACCGGGACGTGATCGTGTTCATCGACGGCGACCAGGGCGTGGTCCGGATCCTCGCGCGCCCGGTGGAGGACCTGAACACACACGTCCTCGCCGAGCGCTTGATGAAGCGGTTCGCTGCCTCCGAGAACCCGAAGAACCTCCTCGCGATCTCCACGGTCACGGCCGGGGCCGGGGCGCAGTATACCCGCATCGGCTGCCTCAACTTCAGCTTCTTCGACATGAAGCGCCGCGCGGTGCGCGTGAAACAGGCCGGCCGCGGCGGGATCGGCACGGTCTTCCGCGACAAGCGGATCGCCGCGGTGGTCGTGAAGAAGACCGGGATCCCGGCCGACGCGAATCACGCCGCGGACCCCGAGCGGGTCAGGCGCGCCGGGGAGCGGATCACCCAGGAGATCCTCACCCTCGACGCCGCGCAGAACGACATGCGGCGGGTGGGGACCGCCCACCTCGTCGAGATCATGAACGAGTACGACCTGCTTCCTGTGCACAACTACCGCTTCGGGAAGCACCCGCAGGCCGAGAGGGTCGCCTCACCGGTGTGGCGGGAACGGTTCAGTCAGGGGATGCCGGACGGGTGCTGGCTGGGGTGCAGCATGTCCTGTTCGCACGGGGTCGACGGCTTCGAGCTCCGAACCGGGCCGTACAAGGGCTCGCACGTCCTGGTCGATGGGCCGGAGTACGAGACTATCGGGGGCTCGACGAACATGGGGATCTTCGACCCGGACTTCGTCCTGGAGATGAACTTCTACTGTGATACCTACGGCCTGGACACGATCTCCTTCACCACGGCGATGGCGTTCGTCATGGAGTGCACCGAGGCCGGAATCCTCAACAAGGAGAGGACCGGCGGATTGGATCTTCACTTTGGGAACGCCGTGGGCTCGCTCGAGGTGCTCCACCAGATGGCCCGCGGAGAGGGGTTCGGCGCGATCGTCGGGGAGGGGATCCGCCGGATGAAGGCCCGTTTCGCCAAGGAGTACGGCGCCGATCCGGCCTTCTTGAACTCGATCGGTATGGAGTGCAAGGGGATGGAGTACTCCGAATACGTGACCAAGGAGTCGCTCGCCATGCAGGGCGGCTACGGCCTGGCACTCAAGGGGCCGCAGCACGACGAGGCGTGGCTGATCTTCATGGACATGGTGAACCACCAGATCCCAACCTTCGAGGCGAAGGCCGAGGCGCTCCATTACTTCCCGATGTGGCGGACCTGGTTCGGCCTGATGGGCCTGTGCAAGCTGCCGTGGAACGACGTCGAGCCCGCGGACAACGCGACCCGCTACCAGGGGATCGAGGCGGCCAAGGTCCCCGACCACGTGCGCAACTACTGCGACCTCTTCTCGGGGATCACCGGGATCAAGGTGGGGCCCGACGACCTCATCCTCCAGTCCGAGCGGGTCTACAACTTCCAGCGGGTCTTCAACCTGCGCATGGGCCACGGCCGGCGTGAGGACGACCGGATCCCCTATCGCTCCGCCGGGCCGGTGACCGCGGAGGAGTACGAGTCCCGCCAGGAGCGGTACGACGTGCAGCTGAAGGAGAAGGTGGGCATCGACCCGGTCGGACTGTCCACGGCGCAGAAGGTCCGCACACTGCGGGAGCACCGCGAGGCGCAGTACGAGACGCTGTGCGACGCCGCCTACAAGCGTCGCGGCTGGACACCTGACGGAGTCCCGACGATCGCGACGCTCGCGCGCCTCTCGATCGACTTCCCGGACGTGGTTGCCGTCGTCGAGCCTTACCAGTAACAGCCGCCTCGTTCAAGCGGAGGGGTAGATGAAGCGGATCGGGATCCTCGGAGGGACGAGCCCGGAGTCGACGGTCTCCTACTACACCCGCATCACCCGGGAGTACACGCGGCGGTTCGGGAACGTCGCCCTCCCGGAGATCCTGATCTACAGCGTCTCGTTCCAGTCGTTCGTCGACTGGTCGGCGGCCGGGAACTGGGACGCAATCGCCGCGAAGATGATCGAGGCGTTCGGGTGCCTGGCTGCGGCCGGGGCACAGGTCGGGCTGATCGCGGCCAACACCCTCCACCGGGTCTTCGACGAGGTTGCCGCAGGGTGTCCGATCCCGCTTCTGCACATCGTTGAGCCGACGGCGCAGGCGATCCGGGACGCCGGTCTCTCCCGGGTGGGGCTCCTGGGGACCCGCTACACCATGGAGGAGCCGTTCTACGCGGACCGGCTCGCGGGCCACGGGATCTCACCGCTCGTCCCCGCCAAGGCCGAGCGAGACGAGCTTCACCGGGTGATCTACGAGGAGCTGACCCGCGGCGTCCTGCGGGAGGAGTCAAAGGTCTTCACCCTTTCGGTGATCGAAGAGCTCATCGCACAGGGGGCGCAGGGAATCATCCTCGGCTGTACGGAGCTCCCGCTCCTCGTCACTCAAAAGGATACGGCGCTTCCCCTGTTCGACACCGCCGTCCTCCACGCCGACGCCGCCCTCGCTGCCGCGCTCGCCTGAGGGGACGCTCGCTCCAACTCGAGCGGGGCGATCGTGACGTAGCCAGCTTCTGGTCTGTCGTTCATCCATGGCCTCGCCGCTTGGGGGCAGCGCGAACACACCGCCGTCCGCACGACCCCGGACAAGGCGCTTTTGCAGTTGACAGGCGGGTTTGGTATAATTCTTTTGGGTGGTGGCATGGTTTACGAAGCCGATCAGATCAAGGTCCTCGAAGACCTGGAGGCGGTCCGTCTCCGACCCGGGATGTACATCGGGAGCAGCGGCCAATCCGGCCTGATGCACCTGATCGAGGAGATCGTCGACAACTCGATCGACGAGGCGCTCGTCGGCTACTGCTCTAAGATCCAGGTGACCGTGCACGCGGACAACCGGGTCACCGTCATCGACAACGGCCGGGGCACGCCGGTCGGCATCCACAAGGAGACCGGCCTGCCGGCGCTCGAACTCGTGATGACGACCCTGCACGCGGGCGGGAAGTTCGACAACAAGAGCTACCGCGTGAGCGGTGGGCTGCACGGGGTCGGTGTCTCCGTGGTGAACGCGCTGTCCGAGCACGTTTGGGTCGAGGTGCGTCGCGACGGCAAGGTCTACCGCCAGGAGTTCGCGCGCGGCGCGAAGCTGACCGAGCTGGTCATCGACGGGACGTCACAGGAGACCGGCACAACGATCACCTTCCTCCCTGACTCGCAGATCTTCGGCGAGATCCGCTACAACTTCTCCCAGCTCTCCCATCGGCTGAAGGAGCTCTCCTACCTGAACGGGGGACTCCTCATCGTCCTCGAGCACGAGGCGATCGGGATGACGCGCCGCTTCCAGTCCAAGGGCGGGATCGCGTCGTTCGTCAAGGAGATCGCTGCGAGCCGGGATCCGATCCACCCCAAACCGATCTACATCAGCGCGGAGGAGAACGGGATCACCGTCGAAATCGCGATGCAGTTCACGGGAAGCTATGACGAGTCGATCTTCGCCTTCGCCAACAACATCAACACGATCGACGGCGGCACACACCTCACCGGGTTCAAGAGCGCCCTCACCAAGTTCCTGAACGACTACGGACGCGAGAAGAAGATCCTGAAGAAGGACGACCCGAACATGCGGGGAAGCGACATCCGGGAGGGCCTGGTCGCGATCATCAGCGTGAAGATCCCTAACCCCGAGTTCGAGGGCCAGACCAAGACCAAGCTCGGAAACCCCGAGGTGGGGACCCTCGTGGCGGGCATCCTGCAGGAGCAGCTTGCGGTCACCTTCTCGAAGGAGCCCCGCGTCGCCCGTTCGATCATCGAGAAGTCACTGACGGCCGGCCGCGCGCGTGTGGCCGCAACCAAAGCGCGGAAGATGGTGCGGCGCAAGGGGACACTTCTGGCGACCTCGCTTCCCGGAAAGCTCGCCGACTGCTCCAGCCGTGACCCGAGCAAGAGCGAACTCTACATCGTCGAGGGAGACTCGGCGGGCGGGAGCGCCAAGCAGGGACGGGATCGGGGCTTCCAGGCGATCCTCCCGCTGCGGGGAAAGGTGCTCAACGTGGAGAAGGCCCGCCTGTCGAAGCTCCTCGACAACGCCGAAATCAAGGCGATGATCACCGCCATCGGCACGGGAATCCGCGATGAGTTCTCGCTCGACAAGCTGCGCTACCACAAGCTGATCGTGATGGCCGATGCGGACGTGGACGGCGCCCACATCCGCACCCTCATCCTGACCTTCTTCTTCCGCTTCATGCGCGCGCTTGTCGAACACGGGTACGTCTACATCGCCAAGCCGCCGCTCTACCAGGTCAAGGCGGGAAGAGAGACGACCTACCTTTTCACCGACGAGGAGCTCGACGCGTTTCGTACAGGGCACGACGGAAACCTCGCGATCAAGCGGTTCAAGGGACTCGGGGAGATGAACCCCCGCGAGCTGTGGGAGACGACGATGAACCCCCAGGAGCGGATCCTGAAGAAAGTCGAGATCCGCGACGCGCTCGAGGCGGATGAGATCTTCTCCACGCTGATGGGAAGTGATGTCGCCCTGCGCCGGGACTTCATCTGGGAAAACAGCGACAAGATCACGGCGCTCGACATCTAGATCGGCCGCTGTGCTTGAGCAAAACGTGCTACAATGCGGGGCAAAAGGAGGTCGCATGATGAGAGGATTCTCCGTTGTGATCTCGTCCGTGATCATCCTTGTAGCCTTGACCCTCCCTGCGGCAGCGATCTCGCTTGGCCTGGGTGGTGGGGTCGACCCGAGCGGGCTCACCTTCGTGAGCATCCTGAGTGAGGCGCCGGTCAGCGATCTCTTCGCCCTGCGTGCCGAGATGTCGATCGCCCTGTCCTCTGGAATCGCCGGGCTGACGCTCGTGAGCGGCGGCGGGTTCATCCACTACCCGGTTGCTCCGTTTGACCCGTTCCTCGGTGCGGGAATCGAGGGCGCGCTGACCCCGGACAACTACTCGCTGGGATTGATCGTGGAGGGCGTGGCCGGCTCACACATCGCACTTTTCGCACCGCTCTCCGCCTTCGTCAACGTCCGCTACATCGTCCGATTCACCTCACAGGCGATCACCGCCGGGCCGCTCTACGAGGCCGGACTGTCCCTCTCCTTCTAGATGGGGCTCTACCTGGGGATCGGTCTTGGCACGCTCACCCTGCTGTGGGTCGGCTGGAACCTGACCTTGGACGCCCTATGGCAGCCGACCGACCGGGTGACGGTGAGACGGATCCTCTTCCTGGCGGGGGTGCGTGAGGGCGAGCACGTCATCGACCTGGGTTGCGGAGACGGCCGGATCGTGGTCGCTGCCGCGCGGCAGTTCGGCGCGCGGGCGACCGGCGTGGAGATCGATCCGCTCCGCGTGTTGTGGGCGCGGGCCCGGGCACGGCTCGCCGGGGTCGCCTCCCACACGCGGATCCTGTGGGGGAACATGTATCGGGCCGACCTGTCCGGGGCTGATGTCGTCGTCCTTTTCTTGTCCCCCACCGCGAACCTCAAGCTCCAGTCCCGCCTTGCCCACGAGCTTCGGCCCGGGGCACGGGTCGTCTCGTACTACCACCCGATGTGGGGCTGGGAGGCACAGGAGATCGGAGAGGCGAAACACGGGTACCCACTCTACCTGTATCGGATCGGAGAGCATGCCGCGCCAGCGCCTGGATGAACTGGTTGAGCCGCTCGGCCTGACGGTCGAAGGAGCGGCACGATCGACCGAGGTCTACGGAATCGGGATGGATTCGCGGACGATCCGGCCGGGCGACCTGTTCGTCGCCATCTCCGGCTTCGTCGTTGACGGCCTGGACCACATCGACGAGGCGATCCGTCGCGGTGCGGTCGCCGCCGTTGCGGAGCGGGACGCCCCCTGCGCGGTGCCGCTCGTCCGCGTGCCCGATGCACGGGCCGCACTTGCCCGGCTCTCGGCGGCGTTCTACGGGCACCCGACGCAGAACCTCCACACGGTCGGCATCACCGGGACAAATGGAAAGACGACCGTCTGCCACCTGGTCGCCCGGCTGCTCGGCGAGGAGACGAGCACGGTGATCAGCACCGTGGAGAACGAGCACCGCGGGCTCCACGCCGTGACCACTCCGGAGAGCCCGGTCATCCAGGAGATCGCGGCCCAGGCGCTCGCGAACGGGGAGAAACACCTGGTGATCGAGGTCTCCTCGGCGGCGCTGCCGCTGCACCGGGTCGACCGCGTCGACTTCGACGCCGCGGTCTTCACCAACCTCACGCATGACCACCTCGATTTCCACGCGGACCGCGAGGCTTACCTGCAGGCGAAGCTCCTCCTGTTCCAGGGATTGAAGGCCGAGGCAACCGCCGTGGTGAACCGCGACGACCCCGTCGCAGACCGGGTGATCGCCGCCTGCCCCGGTCCAGTCCTCACCTTCTCCCTGCACCGCCGCTGTGACCTGACCGCGACCGGGATCTCCTACACGTTGAGGCAGACCCGGTTCACCCTGCGGCGCGGCCGGGAGACGATCGGGGTGACACTCAAGCTTCCTAGCGAGCACAACGTGTCGAACGCCCTCGCCGCCGCCGGGGTCGCGCTGGCCGCCGGGGTGGAGCTCAAGGTCATCGCGGAGCGCCTGGAAGGGGCACACAGCGTCGAGGGGCGTTACCAGTTCCTGCGGGCGCGCAGCCGGGCCACGGTGATCGTCGACTTCGCCCACAGCCCGGATTCGCTTGAGCGGATGCTGCGTTCCCTCCGTCCGTACTTCGAGCGGGTGATCTGCGTGTTCGGCTGCGGCGGAGAGAGCGACCGAACCAAGCGCCCGCTGATGGGAGCGATCAGCGGGCGTCTCGCCGACCTCTCGATCCTCACGAGCGACAACCCCAAGTCCGAGGCGCCGGAGAGGATCATCGAGGAGATCGCCGCGGGCCTGCGGCCGACCGGCGGATCCTGCGAGGTGATCGTCGACCGCCGGGACGCGATCCGCCGCGCGGTCGCGCTCACCGGGCCCGAGGACGTCGTCCTGCTCGCCGGCAAGGGACACGAGCCTTACCAGATCATCGGACACACGTTCGTGCCGTACAGCGACGCTGGGTTCCTGCGCGAGGAGGGCCTAGCTCAGTAGGCATCCGGACCCGGGGGGGATTCGCGAGAGGCGCGGTGGAGGAGCTCGGTCCGACCGGTTAGGCCAGACGGGCGCGCAGACGGGACGACATGTAGTCGATCGCCCAGACGATGATCACGATGAGGAGCATCATCATCCCGGCACTGCGGTAGTCCCAGATCCGCATGTACTGGTACAGCATCTGTCCGATGCCGCCGCCGCCGATGATCCCGATGACGGTGGACATGCGCACATTGATGTCCAATTGATAGAGGGTGAAGGAGAGGTACGGATTGACGATCTGGGGGAAGATTCCGTAGAGGATCACCTGGAGTTGATTCGCTCCTGTGGCCCGCATCGCCTCCGGGGGACCGGGATCGATCGACTCCAGGCGCTCGGAGTAGAGCTTGGTCAGGTTGGCCGTGGCCTGCACGAACAGGGCGAGCATTCCGGGAAATGCGCCGGCTCGGACCCAGACGATGAAGATGATCGCCCAGATGATGGCGTCGACCGAGCGCATGATGTCGGCGAGGGTGCGTACGACCGCGTAGACGCTCCGACCGACGAAGCCTTGCATGAGGTTGCGTGCGGCGAGGAAGCTCAGCGGCACGGCGACGATCACCGCAAAGATCGTCGCCATGAGGGCCATGAAGACGGTCACGATCAGGAGCTGGACCCCGTCGCCGAGCAGGGCAAAATTGGGTCGCAAAAGCCCCCGCCACAGCGGCAGCGTCTTCGCGGCCTTGGTGAACAGGGTGTAGAAGTCGACCTTGGTGATGAGCATCGCCGCTCCGAGGGTGAGGGCCGTGGTGAGCGCCGCCGCGACCGACCAGCTGCGAGTGTACCACGGACGCGGCGTCGTGGCGATCTCGCTCGTCCTCACGGTCCGGAGCCCGCTCAGCTTCTCGTGCCACGGCACGGCGTCGCTCTTCCCCAGAAGCACGGCCGAGAACAGCGGCGAGACGTGCCACAGGACGTAGCGGGCGAAGTGCTGTCCGAGCCGGTGCTCGCCGATCGAGCGCAGGCGCAGCCCGAGCAGCCGCATCCCGATCGAGACGCCGAAGCTCTCCCAGATTGCCGCCACCTCGATCACAACGATGAGCATGATCCACCACGGCAGGCTCGCGAAGCTCCTCACGTGGTAGAAGAGGTCGTTGACACAGTAGGAGCTCACGGACCACACGTAGAGGAGGACGACGAGGTCGGTGAACGTGACGAGGAACCGCCGCCGCAGGCGGGAGAAACCCTTCGGAAACTCCTTGAAGAACGCCGGCGGCTCGCTCATGAACCCGGCGTAGTAGCGGTCATTCATCAGAGGATCTTCTCCCTCACCCGTCCGCTCACGTAATCCAGCGCCCACACCACGACGATGATCGTCAGGATCACCGCTCCCACCTGATTCCACGCGTCAGGAAGCAGGCCCACCTGGCTCTTGTAGTAGAACATGATCCGCCCCAGCCCACCTCCCCCGACCAGCGCGATGACCGTCGCCATACGGACGTTGATGTCCCACCGGTAGAGGGTGAAGGCAAGAAACGACGGGACGACCTGCGGGATGACGCCGTAGAGCACCACCTGCCAGCGCCGGGCCCCCGTGGCGGCGATCGCCTCGAGCGGGCCGGGGTCGATCCCCTCCACCTGCTCGGAGTAGAGCTTCCCCAGCGCCGCGACGGTGTGAACACCCAGGGCGATCACCCCGGCAAACGTGCCGAAGCCGACCCACACGGCAAAGACCGTCGCCCATAGGAGCGACTCGATGGACCGCACGACGTTGAACACCCCGCGCACGACCACGAAGACGAACCATCCGATCGGGCTGAAGCCCATGATGTTACGCGCGCCGAGGAAGCTCAACGGCAGGGCGACGATCGCTCCCCCGGCGCTGGCGAGCAGTGCCATGAAGATCGTCTCGACCATCCCACCGACGATCGATTGCTGCAGCACGGGATCGGGGGTGATGAGGTGCGTGAAGTGCGGGCTGAGCAGCTCCTTCCACAGGTACGCGCTCGTGGAGGCCCGCGAGATCAAAATGTGCAGGTCGATCGCCGTCACGAGCCACCCCACCCACAGCGTGACCCCGATGAGGACCAGGCTCATCACACCGCGATTCGTCCTGTACCACGGCCGGGGAGGAAGGACGGAAAGCTCGTCCGTGTGCTGTTTCACAACGACCATCTGTGTGCCGGTGACCCGGTCGTGAAGGAGCTGGTTTTTGCGCGCGAAAACCCACAACGTGACAGGAAAAGAGAGCACGGCAACCTGCCAGGCAAGGTACCGCCGCCACCGCTCGCCGATCGAAGGCGGCGTGAGGGAATCGGAGATCACCCGCAGCCCGAACAGGCTGAGCCCGGGCGTGTTCCCGAACGCGTGGCTGAGAGCGGCCAGCTCGAGCGTCCCCAGGACGACGATCGGCCATCCCCACAGCGGCACGGTGAGGCGCCCGTAGTAATGGATGTTCGTGTACCAGTACTGGTTCAAGAGGTACACGATCCCGTAGGCGATGTACCCCCAGCTGGCCCAGTCGAGGAGGAAGGCGAAGGAGCGCGACCGCAGCGCCTGCCTCTCCTCAGCGGACTTCGACTTGCTCGGCCTCCTCGCCATAGATCTCCTTGAACCACGCTTCGTCGATCTCCTTGGGGAGCCCATCGAACACGACCTTCCCGGCCTTGAGCGCGAGGATCCGCGTGCCGTAGCGGCGGGCGAGCGACAAGAAGTGGAGGCTGGCGATCACGGTCACCCCGTCCTCCTGATTCATCTGCTCGAGGTACTTCATGACGGAATGCGACGTGGCCGGATCCAGCGCGGAGACCGGCTCGTCGGCCATGAGGAGCTCCGGTTCCTGCATCAGGGCGCGGGCAATCCCCACCCGCTGCTGCTGTCCACCGGACAGCTCATCGGCGCGCTTGTATGCCTGATCGCCGATCCCCACGCGATCCAGGTTCGTCATCGCCAGCTCCACATCCGGCTCTGGAAAGCGGTGGACCGCGGAGAGCCAGGGGTTCACGTATCCCAGCCGGCCGGCAAGGACGTTTGCAAGCACCGAAGACCGCTTCACCAGGTTGAAGTGCTGGTAGATCATCCCCATCTTCCGCCGCAGGCGCCTAAGCTCCCTGCCGGACGCGGCGGTGACATCGATCCCGTCGAAACGGACCTTCCCGGAGGTCGGCTCGACGAGCCGGTTGATGCAGCGAAGAAGGGTCGACTTTCCCGACCCGGAAAGGCCGATCACGACGAGAAACTCACCCTTCTCCACGAAGAAGGTGACCTCATCGAGGGCGAGGATGTCCCCCCGCTCGTAGACCTTCTTCAGACGCTCCACCACCAGCTGCTGCACCGTTGTCCTTTCCTTTAATCGGGTAGGAGGGGGCTTCACAGCCCCCGTCCTCCCACACCACCGGACATACT
>CAZBWD010000015.1:0-17065 GCA_964495585.1 uncultured Thermotogae bacterium | reverse complement strand
AACAAAACACCCATCCCATCTTCCATCCCTGCCATTCACGGTCCGGGAACTCCAGACTAGCCCTTTTGCTCCTCTTCGTTGAGGTAGGTCAGGATCGCTTCGACCGCAAGGTAACTCACAGAGCGGTCCTCTACCTTCGCGAGCCTGGCCAGCCGTTCGATGGGGCGGAACTCCAGCTTGTTCTTTGGAACGTAGATGGATACTTTGTCCAACGTTTCCTTTGGCACGAGAGCCTCCTTCCCAATGGTGTGTTACCGAAGCTGTACCCGAATTATACCTGATCGCACTTCGTTCTCCAGGGGACACGGTGGGGTCCGTTGCCGGACATACATCCCACCTATTGCGGGGGGTCGTTCCTTCGTCTCTAGGTCGGCGCGGACGGGCCGTCGGTCCGCAGGCGGTCGAGGTACCCCTGTAGGATGAGGACGGCGGCCAGGCTGTCCCGCAGTTGTCGGCGCCGCGCCCGGGAGAGGTCGGCCTGCACGAGGACCCGCTCCGCCTCGAGGCTCGTCAGCCGCTCGTCGAAGGTGTCGACCGGCACCGCGCACCGCTGCGCGAGCGCCGCGGCGAAGGCAAGGACCTCGTCAGCCATCTCCGCGCGGGACCCGTCCAGGAGCAGCGGGAGTCCCAGCACGATGCGCCTGACGCCGTGTTCGAGCGTGAGAGCGCACAGGAAGGCAAGATCCGCCCTCTCGTCGG
The DNA here is from genome assembly GCA_964495585.1 of uncultured Thermotogae bacterium. GTDB lineage: Bacteria > Bipolaricaulota > Bipolaricaulia > UBA7950 > UBA9294 > CAZBWD01. Next base: position 16,366 of record CAZBWD010000015.1, on the reverse strand, counting down.
TCCGCTCCCGGGGGGGGAGCGGGCTCGCCAGCGTGCCGGTCTCATCGGAGAGGGCGAGCCCCAAGCGCCGCCGGCCGTAGTCGATCCCGAGCAGGCGCATCCTAGCTCCCGATGATCTCGAGCGCCCGGCGGACGAGCTCCTGCAGGGGAAGCTCCTCGCCCCGCAGCCGTTCGATCGCCCGCCGCGCCTCGCCCGGCGAGAAGCCGAGGGACTTCGAGGTCAGGGCACGCAGCGCGGTCTCCTCGATCTGGGAGAGCGGGAGGACCGGTCCCGCCCCGAGGAGTTCGGGGGAGAGCTTGCCGCGCAGCTCGACAAGGATCCGCTGGGCCGTCTTCCGGCCGACCCCCTTCACCGTGGTCAACCGGTCGACGTCCCCCGCCTCGATCGCCGCGACGAACGCCTCCGGCGTGAGGGCGGAGAGCAGCTGCAGGGCAAGGCGTGGCCCGACCTGTCCCACCGGCAGGAGGCTGCGGAAGATCTCGCGCTCCTCGAGCGTGGCGAAACCGTAGAGGAGGATCGCGTCGTCGCGGACGACGAGGTGCACGTACACCGTCGCCTCCTCGCCGTGCGGGAAGCTCGACAAGTCCCGCGTGGGGCAGAAGACGCGCCACGCGATCCCCCCGGTCTCGATCACGAGGTGGTCTGTGCCGTGGCGGGCGACCCGTCCGGTGACTGCGTCGATCATCGCAGCTCCTCCAGCTGGGCGCGGGCGCCGCTCGCCTCGACGAGCTCGGCCGCGAACCGGTCAAGGTCGCTCGGCGGGAGGGCGAGGGTGACGCGGGCGTCGCTCTTGTAGGAAACCGCTTCCACCCGTGCGGGGTGCCGCTGAATGAGGCTCATGACCGCCGAGCCGATCTCCGGTGGGAAGCGCACCGCGACACGCACCGTGCGGTGATGGACGCCGATGTGGGCCTGCGCGAGCGCCCGCGCCGTCGCGTCGGAGTAGGCGCGGATCAGGCCGCCGAACCCCAGCTTCTTGCCCCCGAAGTAGCGGACCACGACCGCGAGGACGCTGTAGAGCTGCGCGGCCTCGAGCGCTTGCAGGATCGGCCCGCCGGCGGAGCCCGCCGGCTCGCCGGCGTCGGTGCTGTGCGTGATCGGGCCCTCCTGTGTCATCAGGCGGTAGGCGTAGCAGACATGGGACGCGTCGTGGTGCTCGCGCTCGGTCCGCGCCAGGGTGGCGCTCACGTCCTTCACAGTCTCCACGGGACACAGCCGCGCGATGAACCGGGACCGCAGGCGGGTGATCCGCGCCGTGGCCGGCTCCGTGAGGATGCGGTACGCGTCGATCATGCCCGCCCCGTGAGGGCGATCCCGGGCTCGTTGGGCAGGGAGGCAACGAGGTCGAACGCCCGGCGGACCGGCTCCTCCTCCCCTTCGATCAACAGGGAGACCGCGCCCTCTCCCGGTCCCACCCCGCCGTTCGTGATCTGGGTCGCGGTGACTGCGAACAGGAGCTCCAGCGCGTCGATCTCGGTGACGATGCGCCCCACGAGCGGGTAGATCCCGCAGGCAAGCCCCATCGACAGCGCGACGCGCCCGGCGCCGAGCTCGCGGGCCAGCTCACCGATCGGCGTGTGGATCGTCTTGCTCAGGCCAACCGGGATCACGAGATCCACCCCGCGGGCGAGCGCTGGGGCGGCGTACCGGCCAACCGTGCCGCCGGTCTTCGACGCCATCAGCACGCCGGCCGTGCCCCACGGGTCGAGCGCGTTCGCCCCCTTGACGATCACATCCCCCGCGCCCAGTGACTCGAGGAGATCCGCGGGCTCGACCTCGACCGGCTCGCCATCGCGCAGGACGATCTCGCCCTGCTCACCGCGCCGCGCGTTGAGGTTGAAGCGGTCGTCGATGAATCCCGCGGCGAACGCGCCCCGATCGATCGGGCGGCCAAGCAGCTCCTGCGCGACGAAGGCGTTCGTCGTCCCCAGCGTGACGACGATCGTCCCGGAGGCAAGTGCCTTCTTGATCTGTGGGAGGGCGGCGACACCCTTGGCGATCAGCCGCTTGGACCGGTTCGGAGTCAGGACGACGCAAGCCTTCATGTTCCTCCTTATTCGGATTGCAGGAGAGTTCTCCGATATGCTATAAACTGCGACGCAGCTTTGCAAAACCCCAGGGCAAGGAGATCGATAGGATGCGGTATTCCAAACGGGATTACGAGCGCGAGCTTCGTGGGTTTCGCTGGGAGATCCCGTCCCAGTTCAACCTCGTCGATGTGGTGGAGGGGCACGCGAGGAAGGACCCCGACAAGGTGGCGATCTTCTGGGAGAACGGCGCTGGCGCGACCCGGCAGGTGACCTTTGGGGAGCTTGTCTCGGGGGCACGGCGGTTCGGAGACGCGCTCGCCTCACTGGGCGTGAACAAGGGCGACCCGGTTCTTCACGTGCTTCCCCGTCTCCCGGAGGCGCACATCGCACAGCTCGGGACGTTTGTGGCCGGCGGCGTGGCCGTGCCCTGTTCGGAGATGCTCAAGGGCAAGGAGATCGCCTACCGGGCGACGGCGAGCGGGTCGAAGGTGATCGTGGCGGACACCTCGGTCGCGGCGGAGGTGGAGGCGGCGCGCGCCGGCTCGCCGCTTTCGACGTTCATCCTCATCGGTGGCCGCCGCGACGGTTGGCTCTCCTTCGATGACCTCCTTGCTGAGGGCTCGCCGCAGGGGAAGAAGGCGTCGCTCTCTGTCGATGACCCGATGACGATCAACTTCACCTCGGGGACGACCGGGAACCCGAAGCCGGTCATGCACAAGCACCGCTGGATGTACTGCCACAATCGGATCACCGGCCACTACTGGTGGGGCGCTGGGGAGGACGACATCCTCTGGGCGACCACCGCGCCGGGCTGGGCGAAGTGGTACTGGAGTCCGGTCGGGGTCGGTCTCACGACCGGGGCGAGCCAGCTTCTGTACAACGGCCGGTTCGACGCCGGGCGCTACCTCGAGCTCCTGGAGAGGTACAGGGTGACCAAGCTCTGCGCCACGCCCACGGAGTATCGGCTGTTCGCTCAGCTGCCGGACATGGGGAAGTACCGTCTCGTTCTCAAGGATGCGCTGTCGGCGGGCGAGCCGCTCAACGTGGAGCCGATCGAGGCGTTCAAGCGGGCGTTCGGGGTGACGATCCGCGACGGTTACGGTCAGACCGAGAGCGTCTGCCTGGTCTGCAACCTGCCGGGGCTCCCGGTGAAGCCCGGCGCGATGGGGCTTCCCACTCCCGGGCCGGGGGTGACGCTGATTGGTGAGGACTGTCAGCCGGTCGGTCGCGGCCAGGTCGGGGAGATTGCCCTGCGGCCGGACAGCCCCGCCATCTTCGACGGCTACTGGAACTCCCCACAACTCGACGAGGAGGCGTTCGGCAGTGGGTGGTACCGTACCGGCGACCTCGCGCGGATGGACGAGGACGGGTACCTGTTCTTCGAGGGGCGCGCCGACGACGTGATCCTCACCTCGGGGTACCGGATCGGGCCGTTCGAGGTGGAGGACGCGCTGGTCAGCCACCCGGCGGTCGTCGAGGCCGCGGCGGTCGCCGCGCCACACCGCGAGCGGGGCGAGATCGTGAAGGCGTTCGTCATCCTCGCTGACGGGTACGAGCCGTCCGAGGCGCTGGTCAAGGAGCTGCAGGAGCACGTCAAGCGGGTCACCGCGCCGTACAAGTATCCACGGGCGATCGACTTCGTGACCGACCTGCCGAGGACGACGAGCGGGAAGATCAAGCGCGCGGAGCTGAAGCGCAAGGAGTGGGAGGGATGGGATCGGCGATGAACCGCTGGCGGGTTGGGGCGGCGGCCGCCCTGACGGCGGCCCTGCTCGTTTCGGTGACCGGGGGGGGGTTCGGGGTCGGCTTTGGGGTCTCGGGCTACCCGCTCGACCTCGCCCCGGCTCTCAGTCAGGTCACCGGCGCGGTCTCCGCGAGCCTGTCGAGCCTCGGTGTTTCCTCGACGGACGCCGCGGGGATCCTTGGCGAGATCGACGGCGCGCTTGCCGAGGTCCGGGCGACGCTTCCTGTTTCCTCGTTCCCCGTGCCGCTTCTGTCCTTCGCCGTCGACGTTCCGGTGCCGTTCGTCGTCGTGGATGACCTGCGGTTCTCCGGCGGCTTCCTGAGCGACGGGCTCGTGCGCGGGGTGGCCGATGCGTTCGGCGCGAGCCTGCCCGACCCGCTCTTCTCGGCGGAGTTCGCGCTCGGCGGCACGACGGGCGGCGTCACGATCGACCCCAGTTTCCGGACGATTCGGCTTTCGACCGAGGCCCTAAAGCAGTTCGACCTCTTTCTCCTGGCGCTCGACCTCGGCGCGGGGATCGACTACGTGCAAGGGACGATCGACCCCGGGGTGACGGTGCAGGCCCCCTCCGACCAGAGGGCAGCGGTGGCCGCAGTGCTCGACGCGCTCCACCTCGACGGGCTGCACTGGTCGAGCTTCGCCTTGCACGGGCAGGTCGCGATCGAGATCGGCCCGCCGTTCCTGCGGACCGTGGTGGGGGCGGTCGGCTTCCTCCCGCTGAGTCAGACGACCGGCTGGTGGGGATTGGGGGTCGGCCAGTGGAGCGTGAGCCTGGGATGGGAGATCCGATTCTGATGGACGATCGAGAGCTTGTCGGTCTGGCGATCGACGCGATGAAGCACGCGTACTGCCCGTACTCCAAGTTTCCCGTGGGGGCGGCCCTCCTGTGCGCCGACGGCACGGTGGTCACCGGGGTGAACGTGGAGAACGCGGTGAACGGCCTGTCGCTGTGCGCGGAGCGGGTGGCGGTGTTCAAGGCGATCTCCGAAGGGAAGCGCAAGTTCGTCCGGCTCGCGGTGGCATGCAATGCCGTCTACTGTCGGCCGTGCGGGGCCTGCCGGCAGGCCCTCTACGAACATGCACCCGGCCTCGAGATCCTGATGGCGAACCCCGATGGACAGTTCCGAAGGACGACGATCCGCGACCTGTTGCCCGAGGCGTTCTCCCTCGACTAACGGCGAGTTCGCAGTCGGCAGTCCGGAGTCACGAGTCTAAAGCAGGCTGTGCGTGAGTCAGGCGTCGATCTGGGAATGAGGCGTTCCGAATCAGGCTTCTGTGACGCGGTGGCCTCTCCTCTCACCATCGGCAGCGTGCTCGCATTGCCTGCCGCTGCAAGGGGGGCCTGACTGCCCGCTTTGACTTGTCGGCTCTCGACACGCGATTTCGTTCCAGGCCCCGAAATGCCAGGCCGGGTGTTACTGTGGACTCCCGACTGGGGACTGGCGACTCGACCCTAGGCGGTGATCCGCTCGACGATGAGCTTCGGTCGGGTTGCTGGGGCGGTTCCAATCGTGTAGGCGGAGAGGACGAGGGCCTGCGCCGCGTCGAGGTTCGTCTCGTCGTTCACGTGGAGCGTGGCGAGCGGCTCCCTCCCGCTCACCGTGTCTCCGACCTTGCGATGGAGCTCGATGCCCACCGCGGGGTCGATCGGCTCGTCCTTGACGAATCGGCCGGCGCCGAGGAGGTTCGCTGCGCGGCCGATCGAGAGGGCGTCCAGACGAGCGACCGTCCCGGACCGCGGAGCCGTGAGCGGCGCCGCCTTGCGCGCGGTCGGGAGGATCGAAGGGTTTTCGACCACGGCTTCGTTCCCGCCCTGATTCCTGAGGAGATCGCGGAACTTCGCCAGGGCGGCTCCGTCCCGCAGGAGACCGCGCAGTTGCTGAACGGCCGCGGGCTGATCGGGTGCGGCGCCCGCGAAGAGCAGGAGTTCGGCGCCCAGGGCGCAGCACAGCGTCTCCAGGTCCTCTGGCCCCTCCCCCTTCAGCGTGGCGATCGCCTCGCGGACCTCGAGCGCGTTTCCGACCATCCGGCCGAGCGGTTGGGACATGTCGGTGATCAGGGCGGAGATCCGTCGGCCGAGGTGGGCTCCGATCGCCACGAGGGATTGCGCGAGCCTGCGCGAGTCTTCGAGCCGCGGCAGAAACGCGCCGACCCCGGTCTTGACGTCGATCACGATTCCTTTAGCGCCGCCAGCGATCTTCTTCGACATGATCGAGGCGACGATCAGCGGAAGGGAATCGACGGTGGCCGTCACGTCACGCAGCTCGTAGAGCAGCCGATCGGCCGGTACCATGTCCGCGGTGTGGTCGGCGAGCGCGAGCCGTGAGCGGCGCACGAGCGACAGGAACTCCTCGCGCGACAGGTCAGTGCGGAACCCGGGGATCGACTCGATCTTGTCGATCGTCCCTCCGGTGTGGCCGAGGGAGCGGCCGGACAGCTTGGCGACGGTCAGGCCAGCGGCTGCGAGCAGCGGGATCAGCACGAGCGAGGTCGTGTCACCGACGCCGCCGGTCGAGTGTTTGTCGACCGGGTACCCAGGGACCTCCGACAGATCGAGCATCGCCCCGGAGTGCGCCATCACGTCGGTCAGGGTCGCGGTTTCTTCGTCGTTCATTCCCTGGAAGAAGGTCGCCATCAGGAGTGCCGACACCTGGTAATCGGGGATCTCCCCGGCGACATACCCCGAGATAAGAAACTCGATCTCCCCGCGATCGAGCCTGCCGCCGTCGCGCTTCTTGCGGATCAGGTCTACGGTCTTCATGCCTCCGATTCTAGGTGGGTTGCGCTTCGTCGTCCAGTCCGCGTTCGCCCGGGCCTTGTGACGTCCGCCCTGCGGTTCCGGTATACTGTCGCGTGGAGGTGGACGATGCCGAGTTTCCCCCGGTTTCTGTTTCGCGTGAAGGACAAGCACATCGAGGATGAGGCCAAGCAGATGATTGCTTCCCTCGGGATCAAGGACATCGAGATCCGCCGGGACGACACGATCAAGGACGCCTGGCTCGAGGACAACAAGGCGCTGAAGACGACCTACGGGCTCTCCGACATCCAGGAGTACCTCGAGAGCTTCGCAAGCGATTGAGCATCTGGCGGCAGCCGCGTGCCGTGCGGTGGGTCATGGCTGAGGGGCCGGCGGGTCTGGGTCCGAGAGGATGGGTGGGGCGTTGTCCGCCCGCGACGGGGATCATCGCATCAGCGTGGTCGTCGTCTTGAGCCGCGAGAACCGCGCGACGGTGCTTCATAACCGCCGGCTGGGGACCAGGCGGTGGGGGTGCCGGACCGGGGACCGTCTGCCGGGCGTGCCGATCGCGCGGCACCTCGATGACTGGATGGGGTGCGGTGCATGGGCCCGAGAGTCGCCGGGCGTGGCAGGAGAAACGGCTGCACGCGCTCCTGCGTCCCGCGCAGCGGGTGAACGCCTTCTTCTACTTCAGGGGCTGGAGCGGCTGTAAGGTGGGAATGCGGCCCACCATTCTCTCCCATCGCGGGGGTCCACCGCTGGGATGGCGGTGGCTCGTCGGGAAGAGGAGGACCTTCGCGTGGCCAGACTGTCCTTGTGCCGAGGGCTCGAAGCGGGGATACTCGTCGTTCCGCATGGCGGTGGTGGGAGCTGGGCGGCGACCGCATGGTGAGCTGGTCGTCTTCCGGCCGACGAACGAGCGGTTGGGGGGAGCCTGTGTCGCAACCTGTCCGTGACTTGGAAGAGTCGTCGTGAGGCGCCTGAGGTTCAGGTCGCCGAATCGGGAGGAGATCCTCTCGGGGCCGGCCCTGTGGACGATGGCGAGGATCGGTGGCCCGGCGGTCGTCTCGTCACTCCTGTTCACCCTCTACAACCTGGCCGACGCCTTCTGGATCGGCCACCTGCCGAGGGGGGAGGCCGGGGCGGTGGTCGCAGGGATCCAGGTGTCCTGGCCGATCATCTGGTTTCTGATCTCGTTTGTCGCGGGGTTCGGCGGGGCAGCGGTGACGGCGCTCGTCGCCCAGTACGTGGGAGCGGACCGCTCGAAGGACGCGAGCTTCGCGGCGAACCAGCTGTTCGCTCTGTGCATCATCGTGGGTGTGGTCCTCGGAATCGGCGGCTACCTCGTCTCCCCGTGGTTCCTCGCGCTGCTCGTGCACGAGCCGGCGGTCGCCGCGCAGGCCTCCCTCTACCTTGAGGTGATCTTCCTCGGGTTGCCGACGATGCTCTTGCCGGGGCTCCTCTACTTCGCCTTCTCCGCGACCGGCGACACGATCACCCCGCTTGCGGTCAACGGGATCGGGGTCTTCCTGAACATGGTCCTTGACCCGCTCCTCGTCCTGGGACTCGGACCGTTTCCCCGGATGGGGATCCTGGGGGCGGCCTACGGGACGGTTGCCGCGCAGGGGCTCGCCACCGTGGTCTTCGTCATCCTCTTCGTGCGCGGCAAGGGCGTGCTGCGCTTCGACGCTGCGGCGATCCTCCCGAAGTGGACTTGGATGAAGAAGGCCCTGCGCATCGGCCTGCCGGCCGCGGTCGGTCAGTCGAGCGTTGCGTTCGGGTTCGTGGTGTTGACGGGGGTGATCGGCAGGCTGCAGAACGCGGAGGTCGCCCTGGCCGGGTACGGGATCGGCGACCGGGTCATGGGGCTCCTGTTCATCGTCACCGACGGCCTGAGCGTCGGGCTCACGACGATGGTCGGCCAGGCCCTGGGGGCCGGACGGATGGCCCGCGCCGAGGAACTCGTGCGCAAGGGCTTTGCGGCCCTGCTCGTGATCCTCGCGATCCAGGCCGCGCTCCTGTACCTGATTCGCCACCCGCTCGTGGCGGTGTTCATCCCCGGGCGGGCGGATGTGATCCGGGAAGGGGCGCGGTTCATCGAGCTCTTCGCCGTGGGGATGCCTCTTTTGGGAGGATTCTTCGCCGCCCAGGCGATCTACCGTGGCGCCGGGCACAACGTGCCGACGATGGCCCTGGGGATCCTCCGGCTGTGGGTGCTGCGCATCCCGCTCGCTTACGTGCTGGCGTTCCGCCTCGGCTGGCAGGCGGATGGCGTGTGGTGGGGGATGTCGCTGAGCAATATCTTCTCCGGGCTGGCTGCACTCGGCCTGCTCCTGCGCAGGGGCTGGCAGCGCACCGTGGTCGAGGCGGGGGAGACGGTCCCCTCGGCCTCGGAGTGAAGGTCGAAACGCGGCGATCCGGTCTGCTTGTGCATTGAAGCCCGTCTGGATAGGATCAGGCTCATGACCGGGACGTGGATCAACGTCGGAACGATTCTCCTCGGAAGCCTGATCGGCGTCGTGTTCGGCAAGCGGATCCCCACAGCGTTGCAGCGCCTGGCGACCGCCATGATCGGGCTGGTGACGATCGTCCTTGGGGTCAAGCTCGCGATCGAGACGCAGAACGTGCTCATCTTGCTCTTGTCTCTCCTGATCGGCGGGGCGATCGGCACGGTGGGCCGGCTGGAGGAACGGCTCGATGCCCTGGGAGGAATCCTCCAGAGCCGCTTTGCGTTCCTCGCCAGCTGTGGATCGATCCCGCAGGCGTTCGTCACCGCGAGTTTGCTCTTCTGTGTGGGGCCGATGTCGATCCTCGGTGCGCTACGCGACGGGCTGCTGGGCGACTGGCAGATGCTCGGGCTCAAGGCGGTGATGGACGGCGTCTCCTCGGTGGTCCTCGTGGCGGGGCTCGGGCCGGGGGTCGTCTTCTCCGTCCTGGTCGTGCTCGCCTACCAGGGAGGGATCAGCCTGGTTGCGCACGCGCTGAGCGGGGAGGCGACGCTGGCCGCTCTGTCTCAGTCCGCATGGTTGATCGAGCTCGACGCGGCGGGCGGCGCGATCCTGATCGCGCTCGGCCTCAAGCTCCTTGAGCTGCAGGACCTGCGGGTGGGGAACCTCCTTCCCGCCCTCGCCGTGGCCCCGCTGCTCGTTTTGCTCTCCCGGGCGGTCGGCGGGTGAGGCGGGAAGGGGTCGTCCGGCTCGGGGCATGGCAGCGGGCGCGTGCCTTCATCCTGCGCTACGACCGGCGGCTGTGGGTCTTGTTTACCGTCCAACTGATCGTCTCGGTGGGGTTCGGTGCGGCCATGCCGTTCGTCAGCCTCTACCTCTACAGCGAGCTCGGCGTGCCGATGAAGATCGTCGGGACGATCATGCTCCTCGCCGCGCTCGTCGGCTCCTCGGCACAGGTCCTCGGGGGGGAGTTCGCCGACCGGATCGGCCGCCGTCCGCTGATCGCCTGGACGATGCTGGTCCGCACGCTCGTCTTCCTGTTGATGGCCTACGTCATCTTCGTTCGTGCGTCCTACCTGATCGTCGCCGCGGTGTTTCTGGCGATCCGGTTCGTGGGGGCGATGAACCAGCCAGCGATCAGCTCGATGGTGGCGGACATCGTCCCGGCGGAACGCCGGGTCGAGGCGTTCGGCATCCTGCGGATCGGCGGGAACGCCGGATGGGCGATCGGTCCGGCGATCGGCGGGTTCCTGATCGCGGTCTCCTACTCCTGGCTGTTCATCGTCACCGCCGTGGCGAGCGTCATCGGCTTAGTGATTATCCTTCTGTTCGCGCCCGAGTCGATCCACACCCGCGAGGAGGAGCGCTTCAGCCTGAGTCGGCTGCTCGATGCTGCACGGAACCGGCCGTTCCTCTCCTTCTGCGGCGCGAGCCTGTTGCTCTTCCTGGTGATGGGGCAGTTCGCGAGCACGCTGTCCGTCTACTCGACCTCGTTTCTGGGGATCAGCACGTCGCAGCTGGGGTTCGTGTACACGCTGAACGGGGTCGTCGTCGTCCTCTTTCAGTGGCCGGCGGCGCTGTTCGGAAAGCGGATCGGGATCCGCCGTGCCCTGGTCCTCGGCGCCCTCCTGTTTGCGGCGGGGTACTTTTCGGTGGGGATCGTGCCGGGGTTCGCCCTCCTGATGGGCTCGATGGTGGTCATCACGCTTGGCGAGGTGATGTTTTCCCCGAGCGCGACGACCACGGTGGCCGAGCTGGCGCCGGCCGGGAAGATGGGGCGCTACATGGGGCTGTTCGGCCTGTCACAGGCGTTCGGTTGGTCGGGCGGTCCGTTCATCGGCGGCTGGCTGCTCGACGCCTACGGGCGCTTTCCGGTCCTCCTATGGGGGGTCATCGCCGCGATCGGGATCGCCTCAGCGCTGTGGTTCTTCGTGAGCGCGCGCCGCACATCAGCCTAGCGCAGCACCGTGTCGAACGCCTCGGCGAGGATCGCCATCCCCTCGTCGATCTGCTCGTCGGTCATCACGAGCGAGGATAGGACGCGCAGGACGTTTCCGTACAGACCGGCGGTGGGGAAGATCGCGCCGGTCCGCAGGGCCTGGTTCGCGATCCGGTTCGTCTCCTCAGCGGCCGGCTCCTTGGTCGTGCGATCCTTGACGAGCTCCATCGCCACCATCGCGCCCAGGCCGCGGACGTCGCCCACGGTCTCGAACCGGTCCTTGAGGGCGTCGAAGTGCCCGCGGATCCGGTGGCCAACCTTCACCGCCCGCTCGAGGAGCCCTTCCTCGTCGATCGCGTTCAGGACCTCGATCGCAGCCCGGCACGCGAGGGGGTTCCCGACGTAGGTCCCGCCGACGCCGCCCTTCACCGGGGCGTCCATGATCTTCGCCTTGCCGATCACGCCGGAGAGCGGGAGTCCGGAGCCCAGGGATTTCGCGACGCAGATGAGGTCGGGGACGATCCCGAAGTGCTCGTAGGCGAAGAACTTGCCCGTGCGGCCGATCCCGGATTGAACCTCGTCCACCGCCAGGACGAACCCGTAGCGGTCGGCGAGCTCGCGCAGGCTCGGCAGGAACCAGTCCGGCGGGACGAGGAATCCGCCCTCCCCGATCACCGGTTCGACGACCATCACGGCGACATCGCTCGGCGCGACAAGCGAGAGGAGCGTCTGCTCGATCTCCTTGGCGGTCACCGATTTTCGGTAGGTGTAGGGGTAAGGAAGCCGGTAGACGTCCGGGGCGAACGGCCCGAACCCGACCTTGTACGGCCGGGCCTTGTGGGTCATCGTCATCGCGAGGAGGGTCCGCCCGTGGAACGCGTTCTCGAACACGAGGACCGCTTTGTGGCCCGTGTAGGCGCGCGCGAACTTGACGGTGTTCTCCACCGCCTCCGCGCCGCTGTTGAAGAACGCTGCCTTGTACGGCTCCGGACCGCTCACCCGCTCGCAGAGCCGCTGCGCAAGCGTCACCAGGGGCTCATAGGGGACCGCCGTGAAGTCGGTGTGCAAGTACCGGTCGATCTGGTCCTTCAGTGCGGCCACGACCCGCGGGTTGCGCTGCCCCACGTTGAGGCACCCCCACCCACCGGAGAAGTCGATGAATCGGTTCCCGTCGAGGTCCTCGAGGAGGCCGCCCTGACTCTCCTTGATGACGAACGGGGCGTAGGTGGAGAGCGGTGAGGCGACCCACTTCTCCTTGGCGGCAAGGACCGCGGCGGACTTCGGGCCGGGCAGCTCGGTCTGAATGCGGGTAAAACGACGTTCAATCATACTCCCTCCCTGGCACGTTGGCTTGCCCGGTGATGGTACCGGACCCCGACGGATCGGCGCAAGGAGTCCGGTCGGACGTGCGGAAGAGTCCCTCGCGCGGGGAATGATCGTGCGCGGGACGAACGATGGGGAGAGCTGCGTTCACGCCGTCGAGCGGTACGTGGATCAGGGCTTCGACATGGTGGAGGCGATCCGCCGGGCGGCGCAGGACCTGCAGGGGGACTACGCGTTCGTCATCGGCGCGCGCGACGAGACCGGTCCGGACGGGCATCAGCCGCTCCACGCCATCAAGAGCGGCTCCGGCTTGGTCGTCGGGATCACCCCCGACGGGACCTGCGTCTCCTCGGACCTGCCGTCGATCCTTCCGCTGACCAATCGCATCCTGCGCGTGGAGGACGGCGAGATAGTCACGCTGTGGCCGGACCGGGTCGAGCTGCGGCGGGTGTCGGACGGGGCGCCCGTCTCGCGGGAGCCGGAGCGGTTCATCGGGGGGATGGATGCGGCGAAGAAGGGGGGCTACGCCCACTTCATGGAGAAGGAGATCCAGGAGCAGCCGAAGGTTGCCGCGGAGCTCATCCACTGGCTTTCCGCCTCTCCGCACGTCGAACCGTTCCTCCAGGCGCTGTCGGACGCGCGGCGGCTGTACCTGGTCGGCTGTGGCACGAGCCACCATGCCTGCCTGGTCGGCGCGGCGTACCTGAACCGGATTTCGGGGATCGCGGCGGTGCCTGTGCTCGCCCCGCAGTTCGCGGAGACCCTCGCCGCCACGCTCGGGCCGCAGGACACGGTCGTCTTCGTCAGCCAGAGCGGGGAGACCAAGGACGTGTTGAATGCGCTTCGCGCGGGCCGCGCAAGCGGCGCCCGGACCCTCGGCGTCCTGAACGTGCTCGGTTCGACCCTGATGCGCGCAAGCGACCGCTACCTCCCGCTCGCCTGCGGCTACGAGATCAGCGTGCCAGCGACGAAGACCTACCTCAATCAGGTCCTCCTCTTCCTCTACCTCGCCGACCGCCTGCGACAGCACGGCGCGCCGATCGACTGGAGTCGCGTCCCCGGGCTGATCGAGGAGACGCTCGTCACGACGCAGGAGCCGGCGCGGCGGGTCGCAGGGATCCTCAACCCGTTGCCGGAGATGTACTTCCTCGGCTACGGGATGACCCTGGGGTGGCGCTCGAGGGGGCGCTCAAGCTCAAGGAGATCAGTTACGCGCACTGCGAGGGGGTGCTGAGCTCCGAGTTCAAGCACGGCCCGCTGTCGGCCGTTTACCCCGGCTATCCGGTCCTGTTCGTCGTCGTACCCCGGGACGCCGCGATGATCGTGAACCACGTAAACGAGGTCGCCTGCCGCGGCGGCCGCTCGATCGTCGTGGTGGCGCAGGACGCTTTGTTGTGCCGGAGCGTGAACGAGTACCTCGTCCTCCCGGATGCCGGTCAGGAACTGACCGCGCTTCTGGCGGTGCTCCCGCTGCAGCTTCTGAGCTACCGCATGAGCCTTAAGCGGGGCTACGACCCGGACTTGCCGCGCAACCTCAGTAAGACCCTGACCGTGGACTGAAGGGCGCACGCCTACGCCGGTGGCAGGACCTCCGTGAAGACGCGCTCGGAGTTGCGATAGCAGACCTTCTCCACCTGGCGGGCGGAGAGGCCGGCGGCGGAGAAGAGATCAGGGAGTTTGACGTAGTCGGCGATCGTGTCGATGCCCTCCGGCGTGCGCGTGATCCCGTCGAGGTCTCCACCCAGGCCGACCGCGTCCTCACCGCCGACCCGGATCGCGTGGATGACGTGGCGGGCGATCCACTCGATCGCCGGCCGCGCGAGCGCCTCCACTTCGGTGCGCAGCCGGTCCTTCTCCTCCTGTGATACCCCGGGCTCGTTGGCGCGTTGCCAACGGGGTGAGGAGGCGGCGTAGGTCTCGGGATCGAGAAACGCCGGTGACAGGTTGATCCCCATCACCCCGCCGTGGTCGGCGAGTGCGCGGATCATCGGATCGGTCAGGTTGCGTGGGCTCGGACACAGGGCGCGGCAGTTGGAATGGCTGGCGATGAACGGCCGGCCCGCGGCCCGGCAGACATCGGCAAACGCGCTGTCCGAGAGGTGGGACACGTCGACCATCACGTGGAGCTCTTCAGCAAGCTCCACGAGCTTCTCCCCTTCCTGCGTGAGCGGGGTGTCCGTCCCGAACGCGGTCCCCGAGAACGGGTTATCCCGCCACGCGGGGATGATCTCCCGCACGCCGAGCGCATGGAAGTGGCGAAGGTTCTCCGCCTTCCCGTCGAGCGGATCGGCGCCCTCGAGGCCGATCAGGGCGGCGATCGGCCCGTCGTCGCAGGAGGTGCGAAGCCCTTGAGCGGTCGTGACGACCCGCATCCTGCCCCGGCTTTCCTCGGCCATCGCCCCGATGGTCTGGATCATCGACTCGGCGATCCCCCGCTCCGTTCCGGGGTGGCGCGCGCTCAAGACGAAGCAGGCGAAGACCTGGGTGCAGGAACCCGCGGAAAGCATCCAGGGGAGGGAGAGGTGCCCTGATCCCTCCCCGGTCTGGAAGTCGAGCGACCCGTTCTGTACCTTCAGCACGGTGTCGCAGTGGGTGTCGAAGAACCTCATCGGGTGGCGATCGCCTCGATCTCGATCCGTGCCCCCTTGGGTAGCGCGGCGACCGCGACGCAGGACCGTGCCGGGGCCGGCGCGGGGAAGAACGTCGCGTACACTTCGTTCACGGCGGCGAAGTCCGCCATGTCCAGGAGGTAGATCGTCACCTTGGCCACGTCGGCCATCCGCGCTCCGGCCGCCTCGATCACCGCGCGGACGTTCTCCAGGGACTGCCGGGCCGCCTTCCGGATGTCATCGGTGATCAGGGTGCCGTCCGGTGCCGCGGGGAGCTGGCCGGAGGTGAAGAGGAGCTGCGTCGCGCCGGTCGCCCGGATTCCCTGTGAGTAGGGGCCGACCGCCTGGGGAGCGTCTCTGGTCTCGATCGGTTCCTTCATTCCTCGATCACTCCCAGCGCGCGGCCGATCTTGCCGAACTTCTCGATGGCGAAGTCGAGGTCGTCCTTGGAGTGCGCGGCCGACAGCATCACGCGGATCCGCGCCTTGCCGCGGGGGACGGTCGGGAAGGCGATCGCGGTGGCGAAGACCCCTTCTGTGAACAGGCGCTTGGAGAAGTCCCAGGCGGTGCTCGCCTCGCCGAGCATCACCGGGGTGATCGGGGTCTCGCTCTCGCCGGTGTCGAAGCCGAGCGCGTTCATCTGTTCCTTGAAGTAGCGCGCGTTGTCCCACAGCTTCTTCACCGGCTCGTCGGTCTCCTGCAGGATGTCGATCGCGGCGATGCACGCGGCGACGTCGGCCGGGGTGGCAGCGGAAGAGAACAGGAATGGCCGCGCCTGCTGGCGCAGGTACTCGACGACCTTCGCGCTGCCGGCGATGTAGCCGCCCATCACGCCGAACGCCTTGGACATGGTCCCGGCCTCGATGTCCACCCGGCCGTGCAGGCCGAAGTGGTCGACGATCCCCCGGCCGTGGCTCCCGAGGACGCCCTCGCCGTGTGCGTCGTCGACCATGACCATCGCGTCGTACGCCTCGGCAGCCTCGACGATCCCCGGCAGCGGGGCGAGGTCGCCGTCCATGGAGAAGACCCCGTCGGTGACGACGAGCTTCTTCTCGATGTCCTTGTTCTCCTCGAGCGCGGCGTGCAACCCGTCGGTGTCGCGGTGCGGGAAGATCACCCGCTTCGCCTTGGTCAGGCGGCAGCCGTCGATGATCGAGGCGTGGTTGAGCTCATCGGTGAAGATCACGTCTTCCTTGCCCATCAGGAGCGGGATCGCCGCCAGGTTCGTGTTCAGCCCCGACTGCAGCGACAGCGCGGCCTCCGTGCCTTTGAACGCAGCGACCTTCTTCTCGAGCTCGATGTGCAGGCTCATCGTCCCGGCGATGGAACGGACCGCTCCCGGGCCGACCCCGTAGCGGTCGATCGCCTCCTTCGCCGCGGTGCGGAGCCTCTCGTCGTCCGCGAAGCCGAGGTAGTTGTTCGAACACATGTTTAGGGCGCGCTTGCCGTCGACCACGACCCATGCGCCGACCGAGCTCTCGATCGTGCGGATCGTGTTGTAGAGCCCCTGGTCACGCAGGGTCTCCAGTGCCTGTT